>NZ_JBFUID010000015.1:0-104688 GCF_056402055.1 Pseudomonas sp. P4_C4
CGATAGCAATCTGCCCGACACATCAATGTTGAAAGTGCCGACGCTATCGCGAGCAGGCTCACTCCTACAAGGGATTTGGGTGGCGCACAAAAAACCCGGCCGAAGCCGGGTTTTGCTTTAACCGATCACTGCATCCAGGGCGGAGGCGGTTCTTCGGTCTTGCCCGGCGGCGCATCGTCCGCCGCGCGTACGGCTTGCTTGCGCTCTTCATCCAGGCGCGCGGCCTCGATCTCGCGCATGATTCCGCCCACGTCGGCCAGCTCTTCCGTGTCGGCGAACTCGCCGGTCAGGACACTGGCCGGGTGCAAGGTGCCAGCTTCGTACAAGGCCCACATTTCCTTGGCGTACTTGGTCTTCTTCAACTCCGGCGCAAACCGCCCGAAGTAGGACGCCATGTTGCCCACATCGCGCTCCAGCATGCTGAACGCGTGGTTGTTGCCCGCCGCATCCACTGCTTGCGGCAGGTCGATGATCACCGGGCCGGTCGGCGTCAGCAGCACGTTGAACTCGGACAAGTCGCCGTGCACCAGACCGGTACACAGCATCAGCACGATCTGGGAAATCAGATACGCGTGATACTCGCGGGCCTGGTCCGGCTCCAGCACCACATCGTTCAGACGCGGCGCGGCATCGCCGTATTCGTCGGCCACCAGCTCCATCAGCAGTACGCCTTCGAGGAAGTCGTACGGCTTGGGCACCCGCACACCGGCATTGGCCAGGCGGAACAGCGCCGCCACTTCGGCGTTCTGCCAAGCGTCTTCGGTTTCCTTGCGGCCAAACTTCGAGCCCTTGGCCATCGCACGGGCCTGACGGCTGTTGCGCACCTTGCGGCCTTCCTGGTATTCGGCCGCCTGACGGAAACTGCGTTTATTCGCCTCCTTGTAGACCTTCGCGCAACGTAACTGGTTACCGCAGCGCACCACATAAACAGCTGCTTCTTTACCACTCATGAGTGGGCGCAGCACCTCGTCGACCAGACCGTCCTCGATCAGGGGTTCAATGCGTTTTGGAGTCTTCATCAGCTTTTATTGTGGGTCCTTTATTACCAAACACGCGAAAGTCATTCGTTATACGGCAATCCACCCACGGGGGGGAGGGGTTACCGACTTATGAGTATTGCACAAGCGCACAATGTGCCGATTTCATCAGGAAAAACCGACGACCGTCACGGCTCGCTCCAGATCATAGCCGAGCCTGCGTCACTTGTTGTGCAAGGGTATTGAGGGCAATAGCGACAGGAGCTGACATCACAACTCACACCTTCCGTAGGATTTTTCCCATCGGGCCTCAATTTCCTCCGACTACAGCCGAAGTCCTTAGTGACAAAGTGATTTGTCCGACAATCGCTCCCCCAATAATGGCGATGCCGCACTCAAGGACCCGGGTTGACCAAGAACGTTTACGCCTGCCAATAAACCGCGAGTCATCTGCACTGCGTGGGCCTATAAGAAAATCTGGAGCGCGGATGAACATCAAACAGAAGTTGACCTGGGCGTTTGCAATCATCGCCTGCCTGCCCGTGGTGCTGGTCGCCACCCTCGTTGTGCTGAACCTGCGCAGTGATGCCAGGGACGAATTCGTCGACGGCAGTGCCCGCGAGATTCGTCAGGTCAGCAACGCCATGCAATTGTTCTTTGACGGCATCAGCCAGAACGTCGATTACCTGGCCAAGCAGCCGCTGATCCGAAACTCCGACGACAGCCTCAAGACTTACATGGCCGCCAACGCCGAGAGCGTCCCTCAGGGCGAGGCGGACAAGAAAGTCTTCACCCTGCTCCAGGACTTGGGCAACAGCCACCCGGCCTACGCCTACGCCATCCTCGGCACGGCGGCGGGCGGCTACGTGTCGTGGCCGGATGATCCGAAGTTGAACAATTACGACCCGCGCCAGCGCCCCTGGTACAAGGCGGCCCAGGCCAAACCGGGCAAGCCGTTGCGCACCGAGGCCTATTACTGGGCCCAGGACGACGCGACCTACGTCAGCACCGTGCGCACCATCGACAACAAACTGGGCACCAACGGCGGTGTGGTCAGCATCGACGTGACGCTCAAGCAGCTCACCGAAATCGTCAAGCAGATCAAGCTCGGTGAAACCGGCTACCTGATGCTGCTGGAAAACACCGGCATGGTCCTGGTGGATCCGAAACAACCGGAACACAACTTCAAACCGCTGAACAGCCTTGGCGACGGCTACGCGCAACTGGCCAAGGCCGGCAAGGGCCTGGTGGAAGTGGAGTTGAACGGCGAACACTACATGGCCAACGTCTGGCCGTCGGAGCAACTGGGCTGGACCTTCATCGGCCTGATCAAGCAGGACGACGTGATGAGTTCCGCGACCCAGTTGACCTGGTTGATCGCCATCATCGCCGCCGTCCTGGCCGTCATCTTCGCCATCGTCGGCGCCAGTTTTGCCAGCCTCATCGTGCGCCCGATCCGCAGCGTGGCCAGCGGCCTGGAAGGCATCGCCCAGGGCGAAGGCGACCTGACCCAGAACCTGCAAATCCGTGGCAACGACGAAACCGCGCAACTGGCCAACTGGTTCAACCAGTTTCTGACGGCGATTCGCAACCTGATCCAGAACATCGGCGGTGCGGCGGGCAAGATCCTCGACACATCGAAGAGCTCGACCCAGGTCTCCAGCGACATGGCCGAAGCCGCCGGACGCCAGCGTGAGGCAGTGGACATGGTCTCCACGGCGTTCCACGAAATGGTCGCCACCGCCAACGAAGTCGCGCGTTCTTGCAGTCAGGCGGCGGAGTCTGCCGACAGTGGCCAGCGCCAGGCGCGCGAAGGTCAGCAGCAGATCGATGCGGCGGTGAACAGCGTTGATCGCCTGAGCCAGGAAATCGAACAGTCGGCCCAGTCGATGCAACAGCTCGAACGCGACAGCAACGACATCCAGTCGATCCTGGGGACCATCCGCTCGATCGCTGAACAGACCAACCTGCTGGCGCTGAACGCCGCGATCGAAGCGGCCCGTGCCGGTGAACAGGGGCGCGGCTTTGCCGTGGTGGCTGACGAAGTGCGGGCCCTGGCCAAGCGCACGGCCGACTCCACCGCAGAAATCGACGGGCTGCTGGGCAACCTGKCCAAACGCACCAGCCAGGTGACCCAGCAGATGCACGCCAGCCTGGAAGTGTCCCAGCAATCGGTGACGCGCATCGGCGAGGCGCGCAACAGCTTCGGGCAGATTCGTGAGTCGGTGGACGTGATCCGCGACATGAACACCCAGATCGCCACGGCGGCGGAACAACAGCATCAAGTGGCCGAAGACATCAACCGGCACATCAGCCAGATCCATGGCGATGCGCAGTTGGTGGCAGAACTGGCCAACTCGGCGCGCCTGGATTCCCAGAGCCTGGCCGGGTTGTCGAATGAGCTGGACGGGTTGGTGCGCAGGTTCCGTACCTGACCAGCTGGCACACCATCACCCCCTGTGGGAGCGGGCTTGCCCGCGATGGCGGTATATCAGTCAACATAGATGTTGAAGCTGATGGCCTCTTCGCGAGCAAGCTCGCTCCCACAGTTGTTCTGTGTTCAGCGTTCGATAATGGCGGTCACGCCCTGCCCGCCCGCAGCACAAATCGAAATCAGTCCCCGCCCCTTGCCCGCCACATCCAGCAACTTCGCCAGATTGGCGACGATGCGTCCGCCCGTAGCCGCAAACGGATGCCCCGCCGCCAGCGAACTGCCCTTGACGTTGAGCTTGCTGCGGTCGATCGAGCCCAGCGCCGCATCGAGACCAAGACGGGTTTTGCAATACTGCGGATCTTCCCAGGCCTTCAATGTGCACAGCACTTGCGCGGCGAAGGCTTCGTGGATTTCGTAGTAGTCGAAATCCTGCAAGGTCAGGCCATTGCGCGCTAGCAAACGTGGCACGGCGTAGACCGGCGCCATCAACAACCCTTCGGCACCGTTGACGAAATCCACCGCCGCCGCTTCGCCGTCGCGCCAGTAGGCAAGAATCGGTAACCCGCGTGCCTTGGCCCATTCCTCACTGCCCAGCAGCACCAGTGACGCGCCATCGGTCAGCGGCGTGGAGTTGCCTGCGGTCAGGGTGCCCTTGGCGCTTTTCTCATAGGCTGGTTTGAGCGCGGCGAGCTTTTCCAGCGTGGAGTCCGGGCGCAGGTTGTTATCGCGAGTGAGGCCCATAAATGGCGTCATCAGGTCGTTGTGCCAGCCCTCGGCGTAGGACGCGGCCAGTTTCTGATGGCTCTCGAGCGCCAATTGATCCTGTGCCTGGCGAGGGATGTTCCAGGTCTGGGCCATCAGCTCGCAATGCTGGCCCATGGACAACCCGGTGCGCGGCTCGCCATTGCGCGGGAATTCGGGGATCAGATGCTTGGGACGCAACTGCAGGAAGGTTTTCAGTTTGTCGCCGGTGGTTTTCGAGCGGTTGGCTTGCAGGAGGATTTTGCGCAGGCCCTCACTGACACTGATCGGCGCATCCGAGGTGGTGTCCACGCCACCGGCAATGCCGCAGTCGATCTGGCCCAGGGCAATCTTGTTCGCCACCAGCAACGCCGCTTCCAGCCCGGTGCCGCACGCCTGCTGGATGTCATAGGCCGGAGTGGCCGGCGACAGTCGCGAACCGAGTACGCACTCGCGTGTGAGGTTCATGTCCCGCGACAACTTGAGCACGGCCCCGGCGACCACTTCGCCGATGCGTTGGCCGTGCAGGTTGTAACGTTCGATCAGGCCTTCGAGGGCGGCGGTGAGCATCACCTGATTACTGGCCGTGGCGTAGGGGCCATTGGAGCGGGCGAAGGGAATCCGGTTACCGCCGATGATCGCGACGCGACGCAGTTGGGTCATGAAATGCTCCTGATGAAATAGCCAAAATTGAAACTACCCCCTGTAGGAGCTGCCGAAGGCTGCGATCTTTTGATCTTGATTTTTGTCTGATCGCTATATCGACTTCGCCAATTCGTCCATCGGCCATCGCCTGCTCGGCGCCCTGGGGCTGCCGGCGCCGACCAGGCTGGAGCGCTGGCAAGCAGGCCGACTGCGGCCCGTGGAAGGTGCGTTGTTGATCGGCGGCGGGCCGTTGGCGGAACACGTCAGCGCCTTCGCCAACCGCCTGACCGACGTGATCTACAGCTACGGCACCGAGCCTTCGATGGCCACGGCCTGGATTCCCGGCCATGGACCGAAACTCAAGGCTGTGGTGTTCGATGCCAGTGACCTGCTGCACACCGACCAGCTCAAGCAACTGCGCGAGTTCTTCCAGCCGCTGATGAAGAACCTCGATCACTGCGCGCACCTGGTGATTCTCGGGCGCGATCCACAAAGCCTGCGCGACCCGTTCGCCGCCAGTGTGCAGCGTGCCCTGGAAGGTTTCAGCCGTTCCCTCGCCAAGGAGTTGCGCAGCGGCGGTACCCTGCAATTGATCTACGTCGACGAAGGTGCCGAGGCGCAACTGGAAGGCCCGCTGCGGTTTTTCCTCTCACCGAAAAGCGCCTTCGTGTCCGGGCAGGTCATTCGCTTGAATGCGTGCTCAACGCCAGTCACCGACTGGACACGCCCGCTCGCCGGGCCCAAGGCACTGGTCACCGGCGCAGCACGCGGTATCGGTGCCGCCATCGCGGAAACCCTGGCCCGTGATGGTGCCGACGTCATCCTGCTCGACGTGCCCCCGGCCAAAACCGATCTCGAAGCCCTCGCCGCACGCCTCGGTGGGCGCAGCATTACCCTCGACATCTGCGCCGAAGACGCCGCCGCGCAGTTGATCGAACAGTTGCCCGACGGCCTTGACATCGTGGTGCACAACGCCGGCATCACTCGTGACAAAACCCTGGCCAACATGACCCCCGAATACTGGGACGCCGTGCTGGCGGTCAACCTCAATGCGCCGCAAGTGCTGACCAAAGCCCTGCTCGACAGCGGCACCCTGCACGACAACGGCCGGGTGATACTGCTGGCGTCCATCAGCGGCATCGCCGGCAATCGCGGGCAAACCAATTACGCCGCGAGCAAGGCCGGGCTCATTGGCCTGGCGCAAGCCTGGGCGCCACTGCTCCACGAGCGCGGCATCAGCATCAACGCCGTGGCGCCGGGCTTCATCGAAACGCAGATGACCGCGCACATTCCCTTCGGCCTGCGCGAAGCCGGACGGCGCATGAGTTCGCTTGGCCAAGGCGGCTTGCCACAAGACGTCGCCGAAGCCGTGGCCTGGCTCGCGCAACCGGGCACCGGCGCGTTTACCGGGCAAGCGTTGCGCGTGTGTGGGCAAAGCGCTCTGGGGGCTTAAGGATGATCACCGACTGGCACACACTCAACCGCGAACCCAGCTTGCCGGGGTTGTACGCACGAGCGGCGACACGGCGCAAAATCACCGGCACCACCCTGCCCGATTCGGGCTTGCGTTGCTGGGTCGAAGTCGATCCCAAGCGCCTGTCGGCCTATCGCAAGGTCTGTGGTTTCGCCGACAACGGCCTGCTACCGCCGACCTACCCGCACATCCTCGGGTTTGCCTTGCAGATGCAGTTGCTCACGGCCAGGGACTTCCCGTTCCCGCTGCTGGGCCTGATACACCTGAGCAATCGCATTCGTGTGCTGCGCCCAATGGGCGGGGTGAATCGGGTGCGCGTCAGCGTGCAAGTGCAGAACCTGCAACCCCACGCCAAAGGCGCGACGTTCGATTTGTTGACCAGCCTCGACGATCAGTTGGGGCCGTTGTGGGAAGCAGAAAGCCGGATGCTCTGTCGCGGCGTCAAACTCGAGGGTGAACCGCTCGAAGAGAACCTGGAATCGAGCCTGGCCCTGAGCGAAGTCGAGCACTGGAGAGCGCCCTCGGACATCGGCCGGCAATACGCCAAGGTGTCCGGCGACTACAACCCGATTCACCTCAGCGCGGCCAGCGCCCGGCTCTTCGGTTTCCCGACCGCCATCGCCCATGGCCTATGGAACAAGGCGCGCACGCTAGCTGCGCTGGCCGGGCACCTGCCGACAGCGAATGTCGAGATCGCAGTGCAGTTCAAGAAGCCGGTACGGTTACCCGGTGAGGTGACGTTGCTGGCCAGTGCGCCGGGACCGAGCGGGGATCTGCAATTGGTGGGTGCCGGGGATCTGGAGCATATGGTCGGGCACTGGCGGCCGGTTGCCTGATCCTGATAAAGCCGATGTCTGTGGCGAGGGCGCTTGGCTCCCTCGCCACAAAAGCTGCGTGGTCAGTCTTGCGGATCGAGATTGTCCAACGCCCGGTTCACCGCCAGCTCACCCAGCATGATCACCTGCGCAATCCCCAGCATCGTATTGCGCTGCGAGCCTTCCAGAAACCCCGCGAAATCACTCGCCATCACACTCGCCGACGCCAGTGATTCACAAGCGTGGGCCAGCAGGGTTTCGGTGTCGATGTGCGGGGCAATGACGAACATCGTGCTGGGCTTGTGGGTGACAGGTTGCCTGGGTGGATTGAGGTAGTGGTCGAGGGCGCGGTCGGCGGCTTCGGGGGGATTTGGGGTGGGTTTGATCATGGTGAAGCTCCAAGTATGAGATGGAGCTGCCACTGATCGCCGCGACAGCAATCAAGGGTGGCAGCTGTACGCGGGGTCGCGGACCGAGCTACTTGGAAACCCGGCATACCCGAAGGTATCCCGCGCACAGCCACCATTACATCAAACGACAAGCACCGAAGCGCTCCGGTTTGGGCCGGTGGATTATGCACCAAGTAGACTTAACAGGCCGCGACAGCCCGATCACTGAATTTGCAGTGACGGACAAAGGCTAGAGATCGCACTTCCGACGGACAACCTGAAAAACATGTCGGAGGTTTCCTCGGGACTTGAGGAAAACTACACCGGATTGGTCGGCTGCCAGGCCGCCATCGCGAGCAAGCCCGCTCCCACAAAAAAGCAAAGGCAGATCGGCGCACACCCGCTGCTCCTCACCACTCATCAGGCCGAGCATTAGCTCGCCTGCAGCTTTTGATCTTGATCCACCCGCCCCCTCGGGAGGCTGAGTGGAGGTGTTCATCCGGGGATTGGCGCGCAGCGCCGTTCGACGTAGTCGAACTCATTGCATGTAGGTCGAAGCGAAGCCGACCGGAGGGCAATGCCCCCGGATGAATACCGGAGCGAAGGAACGCCGAGCCTCAGCGAGGGGCCGTACGTAAGGGGCGAGACCTTTGGTTCCTTTGGGGCGTTTGCCAAAGGGACTCGCCGTAAGGGCGAAACCATAAGCCGCCGTTACCGCAGCAATGGATATGTACACCATCCAAAAAAACTCAGTGCCCCGTAACCCACTGCCGCACCCCGAAATTACTGGGCAACAAAGCCAACGCCAACTGCGTCCGAGGCCGGCTGATTCTAGGATGCGTGCGGTGGATAGTTGGCCAATATCCGCGTGACCGTTTGCCAGATGGCATCGCGACGATCCGTCGGGTTCGGCGTGCGACTGAGTATCTGTTCGTCACTGCCGCGCCACACCAGTTTGCCGTCCTTGCCATCGAGCAGGTCGATCTGGATGGTCGCCACTTTGTAGCTGACATTGCGGGTTTCGTTGTACATGGGGGCGCCGTAGTAGCCATACCAAGGGTTACCCCAGCCGCCGCCGTAATTGGTGGTCACCTGTTGTTGCCGCTCTTCGACAATCAGGTAGGTCTGCACATTCAAATCGCCCTTGGCGCCTACAGCGGCCGGACGCAGACCGCGCTGATCCAGTTGATCGGCAACCGCCTGACGGACGCGCTGTTCGGTCAGGTCGCTCTTGATTCGAGGATCATCGGGACGGTATTGCAGGGCGGGTTCTTTCCAGGTCCAGCTGCGATAGGCAGCAAAGTCGCGGCTGGCGTCGAAGTCATGATTGACCTGGTTGGCGGCGCAGGCACTGAGCAGCGCGGCCACTGCCAGTAAAACAAAACGGCGGAACATGATGATTCTCCGGTTGAAGACATGATCCTGTGGAATGCTTCTTATCTACAAGAAGCTAACTAGGAGGATACGCCGACATTGCCTTTTCCACAGCCTCCCGTATGGCATCGGCGCGCTCGCTTTCGCTGCCCCGGTTGCCGGTTTCAGCGCTGGAGCTCCACACCGGCTGACCGCTTTTGGCGTCAAACATGTCCACCTGCACGACCACGACCTGTTCCCGATAGGTACGGATGATCGGCACGGAGGCGTATCCGCCATATCCAGGGCCGTAGCCGTTGTAGCCGCCATAACCGCCGCCGTAATAGTCGTCCTGAACCTGACGCAGGCGGGTTTCCAGGCGCATGTTGGCGCTGACAAACAGGTCGGCCGGGCGATTGTCGTGCAACGGGCGCAAGCCGCGTTGATCCAGCGCATTGCTGACCGCTTCGGCGACCTGCGCCGAGTCGGCCCAGGCGGTGCCCGGTGGCAGATGGCCGTTGAGCCAGGCCCAACTGCGATAACGCCCATAGTCACGCGGCGCTGCCGGGTAGGCGCTGCGATCGAACGTATTGGCAGCCTGGGGCGGCGCCGGTGGCAAAGGGTTTGAGGTAGCTACATATGGGTTGCTGCCCTGACAGGCAGCCAGCCCCAGGCAGAACACCAGTACACCTGAATGATTTTTCATTTCGTGCTCCGATCAGACAGGCCGACAGATCCAGTGCAAGTAACGCCCAAGCCCGGCAAAGCTTGGATGACGGCGATGGGCCAGTTCCATTTCGAGCAGGTCCACCAGTTCGGCACGGGCCTGGAATTCCACCGGCATGTAATCGTGAAAAACTCGCACGCCACTCTGTATTTCGACCTTCCACAGGCCTTCAAGTTGCGCCGCCAGCTCGCGCGGATCAAGGGGCTGCTGCGGGGTCAGGCTCTGCTTTTCACCGGCCATGTCGTTCTTGCGCATCTTGCGGAAATGGCCTTTGAGCAAGTTGCGATAAATCAGCGCATCGCGGTTGTAGAACGCCAGGGACAGCCAGCCATCCGCCTTGGTCAGTTGATGCAGCACCGGCAGGATGGCGTGGGGCTCGGCCAGCCATTCCAGCACCGCATGGCACAGCACCAGATCGTAAGGTTCGGTGAGCTGCCCGAGCAGTTCCTGCCAGGGTGCCTGAATGAATGTGGCGCTCTGCCCGGCTTCGGCAAAACGCTGGCGGGCGCCTTCGAGCATCGGTTCGGCAGGCTCGGCGAGGGTCACCTGATGGCCGCGCTCGGCCAGCCACAACGACATATGGCCAAGGCCGGCGCCGATGTCCAGAACGCGCAGCGGCCGGTCGGGCAAGGTTTCGGCCAGATCGGCCTGCAACACCGCCAGACGGATCGCACCTTTGGCACCGCCGTAGATTTTTTCGGCGAAACGGGTCGCCAGTTGATCGAAATGACGGTCGCTCATCAGTTGAACCTCCGTTCGCTGTCCGCCAGTTTGCTGCGCACCACGGCATCCATGTCCAGGCCCAGCTCACTGCACAACAGCAACAGATAAAGCACAATGTCACCGACTTCCTGCCCGGCGTGGGCGAGTTTGTCCGCCGGCAACTGGCGTGACTGGTCTTCGGTCAGCCACTGGAAAATTTCCACCAGCTCGGACATTTCCACGCTCGCGGCCATGGCCAGGTTCTTCGGGCTGTGAAATTGCCGCCAGTCATTGCGGTCACGGATGGCGTGCAGGCGTTCGGTCAGTTCAACAAGGTTCATCGGGCTCTCCTGAAGGCGTATAGCTTCGGGGGGATCACAGGTGAAGGCAAGGGGCAGAAGATACATGCTCATCTGTGCAACCCTCTATGCTTGTGGGAACTCGGCAGCATGATCGACAGCCCAAGACTCAATTCTCTTTAATCAGGACGTTCACTCCATGCAGGTAGAAGGTTTTTCCGAATGGCTCGGCCAGGTACTCGGCTCGATCATCCGCTTCATCGTTGATGGCCTCAGTGGGCTGTTCAATCTGTTGAGCAACGCCAGCAGCAACTTTGTCGAAGGCTTGTCCCAAGCGCTGGGCATGGATACCTCGGTCGTCAGCATCGTGACCCTGATCCTCGGGCTGCTACTGCTGTGGTCGGCGATCCGCGCCTTTCTCAATGCGTCGTTCATCATGGGGATTATCTGGTTGGTGCTGGGGCTTTGGTTGCTCAGCTGGATCATCCACTGACACCACTGACACCACTGAACACCTGTGGGAGCGAGCTTGCTCGCGATGGCGGCGGCACATCAAAAATTGATTCAACTGAAAGACCGCTATCGCGAGCAAGCTCGCTCCCACATTGGATCTCTGGTGTTTTATGGATTGAGCTCACTTAGCCAACCCGTTTTCACCGCTACAATGCCCGCTCCCCCAAGGAGCCTGCATGTCCAACCTGACCGCCGACTGGCGCGACCGCCCTACCCATCGCCGGGTCTGGGCACTCGCCGCGCCGATGATTCTTTCGAACATTTCCGTACCGCTGGTGGCACTGGTCGACAGCACCGTCATCGGCCACCTGCCCCATGCCCATCAACTTGGCGCCGTCGCGGTCGGGGCCAGCCTGTACACCTTCCTCGCCTGGGCCATGGGCTTTCTGCGCATGGGCTCCACCGGGTTCGCCGCCCAGGCGGCAGGGCGCGGGGATGGCGCGGCCTTGCGGCAGATTCTGTTGCAAGGCCTGCTGCTCGCCATCGGCCTGGCCGTGGTGTTGGGTGCGGTGGGCGTGCCATTGAGCGCGATCGCATTGCACTTCATGCAACCGTCGGCTGAGCTCGATCAACTGACCCGCGAGTTCTTCCACACCCGCCTGTTCGGCCTGCCGGCGGCGCTCGCCAGTTATGCACTGGTCGGCTGGTTTCTCGGCACCCAGAATGCCCGGGCGCCGCTGGCGATTTTGCTGACCACCAACCTGGTCAACATTGCCCTGAACCTGTGGTTCGTCCTCGGCCTGGAATGGGGCGTGGTCGGTGCGGCCAGGGCCTCGGTGATTGCCGAATGGACCGGTGCACTGATCGGTTTGCTGATGACTCGCAAAGCCCTGCGCGCCTACCCCGGGCCTATCGTTTGGGCGGCATTGGCGCTGTGGCAGAGTTGGCGGCCATTGCTGGCGGTCAACCGTGACATCTTCATCCGCAGCCTGGCGCTGCAATCGGTGTTCTTCCTGATCACGGTGCAAGGCACGCGGCTGGGCGACGCCACGGTCGCCGCCAACGCTCTTTTGCTCAATGGCCTGCTGCTGACCGCCCACGCCCTCGATGGCCTGGCCCACGCCGTCGAAGCCCTGTGCGGACATGCGCTTGGCGCCCGCGACCGCGATGCCCTGCGCCGTTCATTGGTGGTTGCTGGTGGCTGGTCGTTGCTGGCGAGCCTGGGGTTCGCCGCGCTGTTTCTGTTCGCCGGGCATCTATTCATCGAAATGCAGACCAACATTCAGAGCGTACGCGACACCGCATTCATCTACCTGCCCTACCTCGCCGTGCTGCCGCTGATTGCCGTCTGGAGTTACCTGCTCGACGGTCTGTTCATCGGCGCCACCCGCGCCAGGGAAATGCGCAACGGCATGCTGCTGACCGTGGCGCTGGTGCTGCCTATCGGCTGGGCACTGCAAGGCGGGGGCAACCATGGCCTGTGGATAACCTTTTTGTTGTTCATGCTCCTGCGCAGTCTGACCCTTGGCGTGATTGCCTGGCGCCTGCGCCGTCACGATGGCTGGTTCGCTGGCAGCACTCACTGAACGGGGCGACCTCATGACCCGGGTGGATCGTTCTGCCACAAGTGACGCAGGCTATCGAGGCGTTCCTGTTGAGTCCGCCCCGGCAACGGCTGCACGGGCACGGCGTCGGGATACTGCAAGCGCAGCCATATCCAGCCATCAAGCACCGGGCGCTCGCTGAAACCCAGCGCCACCCCTTCTTGCACATGGGCCCACAGGCGGGAGAAATCGGCACCGGTGGATTGGCTCCAGCGCCAGGCCTGCTGCTCGAGCAGGCAGGTTTGCAGTTTTTCCTGTTGCCCGGCGCTGAGGTTCTCCTCGACTGCCAACGGGCTGACCGCCAGCCTCGGGTTGGACAAGCGCTGCCAGCCCTCACATCCCATCGCGTGGTCGGCCCAGCTGCCACCGAACCAGCGCAACTGGTTGATGGGCCCGAGCCAGCGACTCAGTTCAACGGCATCGCTGGCATCGAAGAAATAGCTTGCCGTGATCGGGTTGTAGTAGCTCAAAAGGGCCCGGTGCAGGCCAAGCGTGACCGTGAGCATGCGCCGCAAATGCGCCAGCAACGACGCAGCGCTGGCCTCGCTGACCATCAGCAATCCGGGCCAGCGTTGTCCGTCGACGATGCATAAATCGGCCAGTGCCGGGCAGGTGCGCAGATCGACCAGGACCGGTCCCTGCTCATGCAGCGCATGCCACTCCGTGCCTTCGAACAACCCTGACCACCGGGCTTGCGCAAACATCTGCCGAAGTGTGGCACCCGCCTGCGGCGTGCCCGGCACATCCAGCAACAGCCACTGCGGGGGTGCCTCGGGCGTGCGTGTGGCGATCATGCTCCAGAGCTCTGGCCAAGCTGCGTCGCCAGACGACAGGTGCACAACGCCTGTGCGCAATGGTTGAAACTGCCACCGCCGGGCAGCAGGCACAACACCAGCAATGGCTCCCCCGACCGCAACCATTGCTCCAGGCCCTCATCATGGGTGCAGCCGGGCTGGGGGGTGTCAGCGTCCGTCACTTCGACCGTTGCCGGCGCATGCAGCAGCCCGGTTATCTGCGGTTGATCGGGATCGCCTTCGACAAAACCCACGACCAGTTCAGTCCCTTCCCGCAATGGCAAGAACGTCGATGCCTGCAGTTGCCTGGCCAGGGGTAACCAGCAATGGCTGGGCGCAGCCCCTTCGCCCTGATAAAGCCAGTCGAACTGCACCGGTACCTGCCTTGCCGGGTCGGGGCTTGGTTCATCGACCTCGACGACCCACGCCCGTTGCAGGCTATGCATTTGTGGTTTGACCRTCACACAGGGCGGCGCGAAGGGTGTCGGCCACTGCAGGGCACGGGCCTGATTGTGGTAAGGCGTCGCCGTATCCTGACTGCCCCAATGCTCAACGTGGGTTAGCAACCAGAGGCGATTGCATTCGGCAACCGGATGACCGGACAGCGGCATCAGCCGACCGCTGCGCAGGGTCACCAGGTCTGTCCGGCATTCGGCACTCTGCGCCGCTGTCCCACCGCAGTGCTGACGCTCGAACTGCCGCACCGCCGGCCGATCGCCCTCGCTGCGCAATACCGCAGGTTCGCCGGTTGGAAAATGCTGATGATCATCCCCAAACACCACACAGTGCCCGCGAGCCCGGTGTTCGAAGCGGTAGTGAAGCCGTTCCTGGGCGCACAGTCGCTGCAGAAACTGCAGATCCGACTCTCGATATTGCGTGCAGAAATCCCGGGGCGGGTATTCGCCGCTCAGCGCCAAGCGTCGATCTTTGCCGGTAATGCCGTGCTCCTTGAGCACCCTGTCGAGTATTTGCGGCACTGAAAGGGCGCTGAAAATTCGTTGGCTGAAGCGCTGGGCCAGGCATGCCAGTTTTGGCCCCAGACGCACCTGGCAGAGCCGGGGTCCCGAGGCATGATCACGCTGGACGAGTTCATGCAATTGTCCATGCACGTGGCTTCCAGCTGGTCCGAAATGCAACGAGGCCGGGCGGTACAGCAAACTGGCAAGGTCAAGCACCGGGTCATCGATCAGCAGTTCCAGGTCGAACACGAACGGCTCGCTGATGGCCTCTTTACCGGTAAAGGCCAGGACCTCAAAGGAGTCGGGCAGACCTGCTACATCCAGACGAAATGACGGTTCGCTGACTGGATTGAACATCGGCGTTTCTCTACAGGAGGGGCGGTCGGGGATTCTCGCTGAGAGACATGGCCGAGTAGAGTGCCGAAATACAAATTAGGAAATAACCTACGCGAAAAGGAGACCAAATGCTTTGGGTGGTCGAGGACGCGGAAAATTTCGCCTGGAATAGGAGAATTGCCGCACCAGGTCATCTGAAATTTCCGCGGTAAACGGAAAATTTTCAGACAACCTGATGAGCATGGCGCTTACCTCAGGAAGACAGGTAAGACGAACGGGTCAGCCCCAGACGCAAGGCATCGAGGAACTGCGTGCGCTCGGTGGCGCTGATGCGGGCACTGGCACACTTGTCGCGGTAGTGAGTCATCAGCTCCTCCGGCGACAAATGCACGTAACGCAGCATGTCTTCGATGGTGTCGTGGGTTTCGATACCGGCGTGGTACACGCTACCGTCGGCGTTCTGATAGATGTTCACCGAGTCGGTGTCACCGAACAGGTTGTGCATGTCGCCAAGAATTTCCTGGTAGGCGCCCACCAGGAAGATCCCCAGCAGATAGTCTTCACCTTCATTCAGACCGTGCACCGGCAAGCTGGTCTCGATGCTCTGCTCGTCGACGTACTGCTTGATCTTGCCGTCGGAGTCGCAGGTCAGGTCTTGCAGCACGGCACGGCGCAGCGGCTCTTCGTCGAGTCGGTGCAGCGGCAGGATCGGCAGGACCTGGCCGATGGCCCAGGTGTCCGGCAGGCTCTGGAATACCGAGAAGTTGCAGATGTACTTGTCAGCCAGCTTGTCGTTGAGCTCGTCGAGCACCTGACGGTGAGAACGCTGACGGGCTTTCAACGAGTTGTGCAGGCGGCGGCAAACGGCGAAGTAGCATTGCTCGGCCAGGGCTTTTTGCGCCAGGGTCAGCTTGCCATCGGCGTATTGAGTGGCCACGTCGCTCATGTAGTGCGTGGCGCGCCAGTAAGTCTCGGTGACCATTTCGATGTCGGTCGGGCCGAGCAGGTCAACCAGCCACTGCACGGTTTCCGGCAGCTCTTCCTTGTTATCGATCTTCGGCACGTCGTCGTTGTGTTTCTCGACGTCGGTCACCTGCACCACCAGCATGGCGTGGTGAGCGGTCAGGGAGCGGCCGCTTTCGGAGAAGATGTTCGGGTGCGGCAGGCTCTGCGCGTCGCAGAACTCCTTGAGCATCCCGACCACGACACCGGCGTAATCGTCCATGTCGTAGTTGATCGAACTGGCGTTACGCGAGTGAGTACCGTCGTAGTCCACGCCCAAACCGCCGCCGACGTCGATGTGATCCACCGGCAGGCCAAGGTTGCGCAACTCGCCGTAATAACGGATCGCTTCCTTGAAGCCGTGCTGGTAGTCCGCCAGGTTGGCGATCTGCGAGCCCATGTGGAAGTGCAACAGGCGAATGCCCTGATCCAGACCGGCAGCGCGGAAACGCTCGACCACCGACAGCAGTTGCGCCGCCGACAGGCCGAACTTGGATTTTTCACCACCGGTGTCTGCCCACTTGCTCGACGCCAGGGACGACAGACGCACGCGCAAGCCGACCTGCGGCTTGACCTTGAGCGCCGCCGCTTCTTCGATCACCAGACCGACTTCGGATTCTTTCTCGATCACGATGAACACGTTGTGGCCGAGCTTCTGGCCCATCAGCGCCAGACGGATGAACTCGCGGTCCTTGTAACCGTTGCAGACGATGGTGCCGCCCTTCGGCGCCAATGCCAGTACCGCCAGCAGTTCCGGCTTGGAGCCGGCTTCCAGACCGATGGAAACGTTCTGGGTAGCAATGATGTTTTCGATCACCGCTTCCTGCTGGTTAACCTTGATCGGGTACAGCGCGGTGTACTTGCTCTGATATTCCAGGCGCTCGATGTTGGCGTCGAACGCACCGGTCAGCTGACGCACGCGGTCTTGCAGGATGTCGGGGAAACGCACCAGCAATGGCAAGGACAAACCGCTTTTGCGCAGTTGGTCGACTTGCTCGAACAGGTCGATAGGCGAACTGGTCGGGCCGTTCGGACGAACTTCGACGCGACCGGCGTCATTGATCGCGAAATACCCGGCCCCCCAATGGCGAATCCCGTAAACACTGCGGCTGTCCGCAACTGTCCATTGGCTGCCATCGTCTTTGCGTGTGCGTCGTACGGACATCGAAGTCCCCTATAAAGAAGTCATAGAGCGTCGCCTGGGTTCAGGCCGGCGCAGTCTAAAGTATGAAAATGACGGTTCGTCAACGAGGGGGTAGACCTCGCTGACCGCAGTGAGTTTAGAAACCAGTCATGAACAGGCTCTGTGAAAACCATGGAGACGACGCCAGACCAGAATGAACGGGACTGGATCAAGCCGTGGGTGGCTTTCACAGAGGCTGCTAGCCGCCGGACTTCTTCGCCTTGAAACCGAGCTTGATCAGTTCTGCCAAGAGTAGCTCGACATGATCGCCCTGGATTTCGATGACACCGTCTTTCAACGCGCCACCGGTACCGCAACGTTTCTTCAACGTCGTGGCCAGTTCCTTGAGCGCGTCTTCAGCCAATGGCACGCCGGTGATGGTGGTCACCGTCTTGCCGCCACGGCCCTTGCTTTCGCGACGCACGCGTGCAATGCCGTCACCGGCCGGGATAACGGTCTGTTTGCAGATGCAGGCGTCCACCGGTTTACTGCATTCCGGGCAATGACGACCTGCGTCGGTGGAAAATACCAGGCCGCCCAGGGCGGCGAAGGATGCGGCTTTTTTGGCCACCGGCAATCCTCTTCGGAGGACAAAGACTGGTCGCAGCACTCGGGAAGGCTATCGACCGCGAAGCCCCACTCAGGCAGGGGCAGCGCTACTGAAACGGTACCACCCTTGTAGGAGCGAGCTTGCTCGCGAAAAACCCACGGACAACACGTGCTGTCTGATACCGCGCGTTATCGTTGACGTCCATCGCGAGCAAGCTCGCTCCTACAGGTGAAGCAATACCGGTTCAGTTTGAAAAGTCGCGCAGTGTAACGGCAAAAACGCCGATTGCTAAGAGCCAATCGGCGCCAATTTATAGCTGTTTTGCGACGTCGATCCGGTGTGAGCGCAAATAGCGCTTCAACGCGGCCAGAGAGTCCGGGCAATAAGGCTTTTGCCCGATTTCCAGCATGACCTGATCAATGGGGATAAAGCGCGCTTCCAGCACCTCTTCCGGTTGCAGGATCAACGGGCCGTCCCATACCGCCGAGAACGCCGAACACCACAGGCGATTGCCGGTGTCCTCGAAGAAAAAATGGTCATGAGCGGTCAGTTCCACGCCACTCACTCCCAGCTCTTCCTCCAGCTCCCGGGCCGCCGACTCGGCGTAGGTTTCACTGGCGAGCACCATGCCGCCCGCCGCCACGTCCCAGAAACCGGGATAGATCGCCTTGCTCAGGGTGCGCCGGTGCACGCACAGCTCGCCAGCGGAATTGAACAACATGATGTAGGTGCCACGCCCGATCAGCCCGCGCTCGCGCAAGTCGGAACGGACCAGGGCGCCGAGCAGGTTGTCCTGCTCGTCGACCCAGGCGATCTGTTCGGCATCGGACGCCGCGCGGTGCGCGGCTTCCCTGGTGTTATCGACCATGACTCAGCCCTGATTGAGCAATTGACGCAAATCGATCACCGCGGCGTTGGCCCGGGAAATGTAGTTGGCCATGACCAGCGAGTGGTTGGCCAGTACGCCGAAGCCACTGCCGTTGAGGATCATCGGGCTCCATACCGGCTCCTGCGACGCCTCCAGTTCACGAATGATCTGGCGCACGCTGACCGTGGCGTTCTTCTTTGCCAGTACGTCGGCGAAGTCGACTTCAATGGCGCGCAGCAAATGCGACAACGCCCAGGCCTGGCCGCGGGCTTCGTAGAACACGTTGTCGATTTGCAACCATGGGGTTTCAACGATTTCTTCGTCGACCTGCGGCGCCACGCCCGGTGCTACCACCTCGGTTTTCAACGCGGTGTTGAGCTTGACTCGGCCCACACTGGCCGACAGCCGTTGCGACAGCGAACCCAGACGGGTGCCGACATCACCCAGCCAGTTGTTCAGGTTATCGGCGCGGGCATAGAACAGCGCGCTCTTCTGGTTCGGATCGGACAGGCGCGCCTGATAGCGACTCAGAGAATTGATGCCTTCCTGATATTCGGACTCGCTGGATGGCAGCACCCAGCTCTTGTTGTCGAAGTTGAAACGCGGCTCGGCCTTGGCCAGGTCGGCGTCTTCGGCGGACTGCGACTGCGAACGGGCGAAGTCTTTACGCATTGCCCGGCTCAGGTCGCGGACCTGCACCAGCACACCGTATTCCCAGCTCGGCATGTTGTCCATCCACAGGCCTGGCGGAAATCGGTCGTTGGAAATATAGCCGCCCGGCTTGGTCAGCAAGGTGCCGGCGACGGTCTTCAGGGTTTCCACTGTGGTGTAGCCAACGACCATCTGCTTGCCTTCTTTCTCGGCCGCCAGTTGGGCGGTCTGCTGGACCGGGAACAGCGCCGGCTCCTGGCTCCAGTACCAGCCCAGGACACTCGCCACCAACAGGTAGATGCCCAGCAAAGTGGCCAGCGCCCGGCTGAACAACAGACCGCCCAGATAACTGCGGGTCTCCGACTTCGGTTCAGCGGCACGTTCAGGCGCACTGCCTGTGCGGTTCTTCCAGTCCAGCATGGCGATATCCTTTCAAGCTCTTGAGGTCAACGGTTCGACCACAACCATACAACAACGTGCCTTGGCCCGGCACCCGCCATCGCACCGATGCGGAAAATTACCGGTCTTGCGGATGAAAAGAGTTCCTGCCCACCAGATGACTGTGTTGCCGTCGAAATCCTCCTAATGGTTTGGATGACACGCCCCAAGGGAATCCCTGCCCCCTGAGGCCAATAAAAACTGGCCGATCCGCACCGCTCAGACCGCCGTAAATGACCAATGGTCTGTCACCCGCCAATTGCCGCCCTACGCCCGTCAAGCGCCCTGATTCACGGCACTTCGCCTCCGCACACGGCGACTAAACAGCCCAGAATCAGACCGATCGATCACAAATTGAATGAAGCGACATTGCAGATTATTGACGTACAGCACTCATGTAATGGAAAAGTGGTGCTAGCATAGAGCCACCAGTCGACCTCAGCGTGCACCCTAACTAGTAGTCAGGATATGACCGAGCCAGAAGACCCCAGCCGCGAGCGCCTCAAGCACCACTTTGCCCAGCGGGTAATTCATCAGGCTCGTCAGATTCTTGAGATATGGCAGCGCCTGCAACGCAGTGAGTGGTCCACCGCCGACCTGTCGGAACTGAGCGAGGCCAATCTGCGTCTGCTGCGTTTCGCCGAGCGTTTCGAACAACCGGAACACACGCAATTGGCACGTCACATCGGTCAGTCCCTGGAGGCGGTCGACGCCAATCGCGGACGCCTGAGCAGCGGCCTGATCACCGACCTCAATCGCTTGATGCAGCGCCTGTCACGTACCGGCCTGCGCCATGGCGACCAACTCGATCAGACCTTCCTGCCACCGCTGCGCAAGCCCGTCTATGTGATGCTGCAGGATCACGGCCGTGCCGAGCGCCTGGCCAAACAACTGGAATTCTTCGGGCTCAGTGCCCAGTCCCTGGACAGCGTAGACGCGTTTCGCTCATCGATGGTCGAGCGCTTGCCGGCGGCGATTGTCATGGACGTGGATTTCAGCGGCCCCGGCGTCGGCCTGAAACTGGCCGCCGAAGCCCAGGAAGGCCTGGACCATCGCTTGCCGCTGCTGTTCTTCAGCCTGCACGAAACCGACACCCCGACCCGCCTCGCCGCCGTGCGTGCCGGCGGCCAGGAGTTCCTCACCGGTACCCTCGAAGCGTCGAGCCTGCTGGAGAAGATCGAAGTCCTGACCTGCGTTGCCCAGTACGAACCTTATAAAGTGCTGATCATCGACGACTCCCGCGCCCAGGCCCTGCACACCGAGCGCCTGCTCAACAGCGCAGGGATCGTCACCCGGACGTTGATCGAGCCGATCCAGGCCATGGCCGAACTGGCGGATTTCCAGCCGGACCTGATCATCCTAGACATGTACATGCCGGCCTGCACCGGCACGGAACTGGCCAAGGTGATCCGCCATAACGACCGTTACGTCAGCGTGCCGATCATTTACCTGTCGGCCGAAGACGACCTGGACAAACAGCTCGACGCCATGAGCGAAGGCGGCGATGACTTCCTGACCAAACCGATCAAGCCCCGGCACCTGATCACCACCGTGCGTAACCGCGCGGCACGGGCACGCAACCTCAAGGCACGAATGGTCCGCGACAGTCTCACCGGCCTGTACAACCACACGCATATCCTGCAATTGCTCGAAGACTGCTCGTTCCGCGCCCGCCGCGAAAGCAAGCCGCTGAGCTTTGCCATGCTCGACATCGACCATTTCAAACGGGTCAACGACAGCCACGGTCACCCCATGGGTGACCGGGTGATCAAGAGCCTGGCGCTGTTTCTCAAGCAACGCCTGCGCAAAACCGACTTCATTGGCCGCTACGGTGGTGAAGAGTTCGCCATTGTCATGCCGGACACCGATATCGAAGCGGCCTACAACGTGCTCGATGAAATCCGACAGCGTTTTGCCGAGATTCACTACCCCGCGCAACCCCAGGATCTGTGGTGCACCTTCAGCGCCGGGTTGGTGGAGTCATGCGAAAGCTCCGACAGCCTGATGATGGCCAGTCAGGCAGATGATGCGCTGTATCGCGCCAAACATGACGGACGCAATCGAATACAGGCCGCTCGCACATCAAAGCAAAGTGCCACTTTTTTATCGGAGTCGACCGATACAGTCATAACCCTGTAACAGAAACGCAATAACTTCAGGCACTTACCATTTCTGCCGTTGGTAGTCCGTAATGCGCCTGAAGCTGCTGACCAATCTCAATACCCTCCTTCTGGTGGCCGTGTGCGTGGCCCTCGGCGCTACGCTGTGGTGGTCGCAGAAGGCCCTTGAGCGTCCGTATCTATTAATGGAGCGCTACCTGGGCCTGTCGCAGCAGTTTCAGAATGAAGTGGCCCGCAGCGTCGAGGATTACTTGGGCAGCGGCGATGCACTGCGCCTGAGCAGTGCCTCCCAAGGCATCGACAGCATGAAGAAAGAACTCGGCGAATTGCCACCGGCCTTGGCCGAGACGCTGCGCCCCAGCCTGTCGACCCTTGAAGAATTCAGCAAAACCGACCTGCTGGCCGCCGGCAAACTGGCAGGCGATCCGCAGGCCTTGCTGCTACAGGCCGAGCGGGAACTGGGTGCCAGTCTCGATCAGCTCAGCCAGTACGCCAGTGGCAATGCGGCCTACCTGACGCCGCTGCTCACCGCATCGCAGCACCTGGGCAAATTGTCCCTGGCCCGGGACAAACTGGTCAGCAGCGGCCGCAGCGGACTGGCTGCCGACGTCGAACGCGAAGTGGCCAACATCCGCACCCAGGCCGAAAAACTGGATGCCCTGCCCTTGCTGGGCGTGACCACCAGCAACGAGTCGAACACCGACGATTTCGCCTCGATGATGGGCCTTGAGAACAAGGAAAAAACCGTCGCCGAAGATGCTGGTGTCGGCCTCAAGCGCGAACTCAACAGCCTGCTCACCCGCTATCCGGCCGAGCTCACGCGCACTCGCGATCAAATCCAGAAACGCGCCGACCTCAGCGCCGCGACTCACGTGAAAATCGCCGACGTGCAACAGGCCATTGCCGGGCTGGAACCGGTGGTGCGCGCCCAGCATGGGCAGATCCAGGGTGAAGTGCGGCTGATGCAAGGTGTGATGATCGGTTTGATTCTGTTGATCGCACTGCTGATAGACACCCTGCAGCGCAAACTGGCACGGACCCTGACGAACCTCGCCCCGGCCCTCTCGACCTGGGCCGAAGGCGACTTCAGCCACGACATTCAACTGGGTAACACCAACCGCGAACTGCATGACATTGAAGCGTCGCTCAACCGCTTGCGCGCCTATCTGGTGGACTTGGTGGGGACCATTCGCCGCAACGCCGAACAGGTGGCCGGCAGCAGTCGCACCCTGGCTGACCTGAGCAACGACTTGCACAGCGGTGCCGAGCATCAGGCCGGCGACACGGCACTGATCCGCGATTCCCTCAGTGAGCTGGAAGCGACCATCCAACAAGTCGCCGGCGATGCCAGCCAGGCCGCCGATGCCAGCCGCCACGCCGGCCTCGCCGTGGAGCATGGACAGAAAGTCATCGGCCTGAGCCTCACCGGCCTGCATGCGCTGGTGGATGAAGTGCAAGGCAATGCACAAATGATCGAACACCTGGCCGAAGAGTCGGCCACCATCGGCGGCGTGTTGACGGTGATCCGCTCGATTGCCGACCAGACCAACCTGCTGGCCTTGAACGCCGCCATCGAGGCGGCCCGGGCCGGGGAAATGGGCCGAGGCTTTGCCGTGGTGGCGGAAGAGGTGCGCTCACTGGCGCAACGTACCGCCGGGGCCACGGCGCAAATCCAGACGCTGATCGCAGGGCTGCAAACCGCCGCACGGCAATCGGTGGAAGGCATGCGCGCCCAGGTCGAACACGCCGAGGCCACGGCCAACCAGGCCCAGGCCGCCGATGGTGCGCTGGATAAAATCGTCGGGGCGATCCAGACCATTTCCGACACGGCGGTCCGCATCGCCGATGTCACAGCCCAGCAAAGCGGCGCTGTCAGCGAGATCCGTGGCCACAGTGAGAGGATTCACCAGTTGGGTGGGGATAACCTGCTGCGTATCGGCGAAGGGCGTGAGCAGGGAGAAAATCTTCTGGTGCTGGGTGGTCGATTGTATACAGCCGTTCAGGCTTTTCGCGTCTGACAGACCGCCATCGTCGGAACGCCGCCCGGAGCAAGCTCGCTCCCACAGGGTCGTGCGCGGTCATTGTGGGAGCGAGCTTGCTCGCGATGACGTCAGTTCACTCACCACACATCCTTGGCTCTGCACACCGAACGACTGTCCGCTATCATCCCCCCAATTCCGATACGCGAGATCGTCATGCACCGTTTGCTTTGCCTGCTGTTTTTAGTGTTCGCCCTGCCGGCAAGCGCCACTGGTTTGCTGGAGAACCGACCCAGCTCAAGCCTGGGCTCGATCAACAACAGCGCCGACTTCCTGCCGGTGCGCGAAGCCTTCCAGCTGAGCCTGGTAGAAAGCACGCCGCAATCGATCAAGCTGCGCTTTGTCGCTACCGAAGGTTATTACCTCTACCGTCACCGTTTTCAGTTTCGCGCCGATCCGGCCGAAGTTTTCCTCGGCGCGGCGAAACTGCCCGACGGCCAGAAAAAACACGATGAATACTTCGGCGACGTCGAGGTCTACCACGGCATTCTCGACGTCGAGTTACCACGCACCGATCAGCGCGCCTTCACTCTGGCCGTGACCTATCAGGGTTGCGCCGACAAAGGTTTGTGCTATCCACCGGAAACCGAGCGTTTGAGCATCGACGGCAGCGGCGCTCCGGCGACGGCTTCTCCATGGAGCTGGCGTGAACTGGCGCTGTTTTTCCTCGCGGGCCTGGGCCTGACGTTCACGCCATGCGTGCTGCCCATGCTGCCGATCCTGTCCGGCGTGGTGCTGCGCGGCCAGGTCGGTGGCTGGCGCGGTTTCAATCTGTCACTGGCTTATGTGCTGCCGATGGCCGCCTGCTTTGCCCTGCTCGGTGCGCTGATGGGGCTATTCGGCGCCCAGCTCAATCTGCAGGCGCGGCTGCAATCGGCCTGGGTACTGGTGCCTTTCGCGATGTTTTTTGCGCTGTTCGCGTTGGCGATGTTCGGCGTCTTCGAACTCAAATTGCCGCACGCCATCAGCAGTCGCCTGGACCGCATCGCCGGTCGCGCCAAAGGCGGCTCACTGTGGGGCGCTGCGGTGTTGGGCGTGGTCTCCAGCTTGCTGGTTTCACCCTGTGTTTCGGCGCCATTGGCCGGCGCGCTGTTGTACATCAGCGCCAGTGGCGATGCGCTGGGCGGCGGCTTGAAACTGTTCATGCTCGGCCTCGGCATGGGCGCACCGCTGTTGCTGGTGGCCACCGGTGGCGCAGCCTGGCTGCCGAAAAGCGGTCCGTGGCTGGTCTACGTGAAAAACGCGATTGGCGTGTTGTTGCTGGGACTGGCGATCGGCCTGCTCAGCCGGGTCTTGCCCGGCCAGGTCAGTTTGCTGTTGATCGGGCTTCTGGCCGGTGGCGTCGGCTTGTTCATGGGCGCGCTGGAGTTCGTCTACAAGCCGCCGCGCAAGCGTCTCGGGCAGTTGCTCGGAATGTTCCTGGTGTTTTACGCCCTGGCCTGCTGGTACGGCGCGTTCAGCGGCCAGACCGATCCCTTCAATCCGATTGGCCAACCGCACGTCGTCGAGGGCAACCAGCCTGTACAAGGCACCAGTGTCTGGCAAACCGTCAGCACTTCCGCCGATCTGGACCGCGTGCTCGCCGAGGCCCGGTCATCCGGCACACCGCTGCTGCTCGACTGGTACGCCGACTGGTGCATCAGCTGCAAAGTCATCGAACATGAGGTGCTGGACGACCCTGTCGTCATCGAACGCCTCAAGGGTTACCGGCTGATCCGCTTCGACATCACCGCCAGCAACGCCGAGCAACGCACCCTCCTCGACCGTTACCAGTTGTTCGGTCCTCCGGCGCTGATGTTTTTTGGCAAGGATGGTGTCGAACGCGCCGATGTACGGGTGATCGGCGAGATCAACGCCAGGGACTTCGCCGAACGTGTTGCCAGGGCGAATGACCACATTTAATCAAGCAGTCATATATTTCGCGCAAACATCGGTCATCGTGCTGGCTATTGCAGAGAACTGGACAGTCACAAAGGCTTTGCGGCATAGTCGCCGGGTTCTGACAATTGCTCACAGATAACATAGGAACCGCCGATGGCGACGTTACTCGTTCTGCACGGACCCAACCTGAACTTGCTCGGCACTCGTGAACCGGGCACCTACGGCGCCACGACGCTGGCGCAGATCAACCAGGACCTGGAACGCCGTGCCCGCGAAGCCGGTCACCATCTGCTGCACCTGCAAAGCAATGCCGAGTACGAATTGATCGACCGCATTCACGCTGCCCGCAGTGAAGGCGTGGACTTCATTCTGATCAACCCAGCAGCTTTTACACATACAAGTGTCGCATTACGTGACGCGCTGCTGGCGGTGAGCATCCCATTCATCGAAGTGCATTTGTCTAACGTGCACAAACGCGAACCTTTCCGCCATCACTCTTACTTCTCCGACGTAGCGGTGGGAGTGATCTGCGGCCTTGGCGCCAGCGGTTATCGACTGGCCCTGGAGGCCGCCCTGGAACAGCTTGAACAACAAGTTAACCGCCCCTGACCGACCCTTGGGAGTTGATGATTCATGGATATCCGTAAAGTTAAGAAACTGATCGAATTGCTGGAAGAGTCCGGCATCGACGAGCTCGAGATCAAGGAAGGCGAAGAGTCCGTACGCATCAGCCGTCATAGCAAGACCCCGGCTCAGCAGTACTACGCACCAGCTCCAATGCATGCTCCGGCTGCCGCGCCTGTCGCTGCCGCCGCTCCGGCTGCCGCTGCCGCACCTGCTGCTCCGGCCGCGCCAGCACTGAACGGCACCGTTGCCCGTTCGCCGATGGTCGGTACTTTCTATCGCAAGTCTTCGCCAACCTCGCCGTCCTTCGTGGAAGTCGGCCAGACCGTGAAGAAAGGCGACACCCTGTGCATCGTTGAAGCCATGAAGATGATGAACCACATCGAAGCTGAAACCAGCGGTGTGATCGAATCCATCCTCGTCGAAGACGGCCAGCCGGTTGAGTACGACCAACCGCTGTTCACCATCGTTTGAACCGCGGAGAGCCTTTGATGACTGCGAAGTTGGAAAAAGTTCTGATCGCCAACCGCGGTGAGATCGCCCTGCGGATCCTGCGCGCCTGCAAAGAAATGGGCATCAAGACCGTCGCCGTTTACTCCAAGGCTGACAAGGAACTGATGCACCTGGGCCTGGCAGACGAATCCGTCTGCATCGGTCCGGCATCGGCCGCCCATTCCTACCTGCACATTCCGGCAATCATTGCCGCGGCCGAAGTGACTGGCGCCACCGCCATTCACCCGGGCTACGGTTTCCTTGCGGAAAACGCCGACTTCGCCGAACAGGTCGAGAATTCCGGCTTCGCGTTCATTGGCCCGAAAGCCGAAACCATTCGCCTGATGGGCGACAAGGTATCGGCCAAGCACGCCATGATCGCTGCCGGCGTACCGACTGTTCCGGGTTCTGACGGCCCGCTGCCGGAAGACGAAGAAACCGCTCTGCGCATCGGTCGCGAAGTCGGTTACCCGGTGATCATCAAGGCCGCTGGCGGCGGCGGTGGTCGCGGCATGCGCGTTGTGCACAAAGAAGAAGACCTGATTTCCTCGGCGAAACTGACCCGCTCCGAAGCAGGCGCGGCGTTCGGCAACCCGATGGTCTATCTGGAAAAGTTTCTGACCAACCCACGTCACGTGGAAGTCCAGGTACTTTCCGATGGCCAGGGTCACGCTATCCATCTGGGCGACCGCGACTGCTCGCTGCAACGTCGTCACCAGAAGGTTCTTGAAGAAGCGCCGGCACCGGGCATCGACGAGAACGCACGTGAGGAAGTACTCGCACGCTGCGTCAGGGCGTGCATCGATATCGGCTACCGTGGCGCAGGCACTTTCGAGTTCCTGTACGAAAACGGTCGCTTCTACTTCATCGAGATGAACACTCGTGTCCAGGTAGAGCATCCGGTTTCGGAAATGGTCACCGGCATCGACATCGTCAAGGAGATGCTCAGCATCGCCGCCGGCAACAAGCTGTCGTTCACCCAGGATGACGTGGTCATCCGCGGTCACGCACTGGAATGCCGGATCAACGCCGAAGACCCGAAAACCTTCATGCCGAGCCCGGGCACGGTCAAGCATTTCCACGCTCCAGGCGGCAACGGCGTTCGCGTCGACTCGCACCTGTACAGTGGCTATGCCGTTCCACCGAACTACGATTCGTTGATTGGCAAGCTGATCACCTACGGCGCAACCCGTGACGAAGCCATGGCGCGCATGCGCAATGCGCTGGACGAAATCGTGGTTGACGGGATCAAGACCAACATCCCGTTGCACCGCGACCTGACCCGCGATGAAGGCTTCTGCAAAGGGGGCGTGAACATTCACTACCTCGAGCACAAGCTGGCTGGCGAGAAGCACTAAGCTTCGACCCCATCAACAAGGCCGCCTTCGGGCGGCTTTGTTGTTTGCGGGAAAGAAAGATCAAAAGATCGCAGCCTTCGGCAGCTCCTACATTTGGAATGCATTCCCCTGTAGGAGCTGCCGAAGGCTGCGATCTTTTGATCTTCGGCCATGGTCGTCTTCTGAGCCGCGCTCGCGTAAACTTGTGCCCCTCTCGCAGCCCGCCAGGCTGCAATCAACATTTTTCAAAGGTGCCCGCCATGCCTTGGCTGCAAGTACGTCTCGCCATCAGCCCAGAACAAGCCGAAACCTATGAAGACGCTTTCCTTGAAGTGGGCGCCGTGTCGGTGACCTTCATGGACGCCGAAGATCAGCCGATCTTCGAGCCAGAACTCAACACCACGCCGCTGTGGTCCCACACGCACCTGCTGGCCCTGTTCGAAGGTGGCACCGAGCCAGGCCCGGTACTGGCCCATCTGGAGCTGCTGACCGGCAGCCCGCTGCCCGAGCACCACAGCGAAGTGATCGAAGATCAGGACTGGGAACGCAGCTGGATGGACGGTTTCCAGCCAATGCGTTTCGGCCAGCGCCTGTGGATCGTGCCGAGCTGGCACGCCGCGCCGGAACCGGATGCCGTGAATTTGCTGCTGGACCCGGGCCTGGCGTTTGGCACCGGCACCCACCCGACCACCGCGCTGTGCCTGGAATGGCTCGACGGTCAGGATCTGAAAGGCTGCAACGTGCTGGACTTCGGTTGCGGTTCGGGGATTCTGGCGATTGCCGCGCTGTTGCTCGGCGCCAGAGAGGCCGTGGGCACCGATATCGACGTGCAGGCACTGGAAGCCTCACGCGACAATGCCGGACGCAACAACATTGCCGAAGAGCTCTTCCCGCTGTATCTGCCGCAAGACTTGCCACAGGTTCAGGCTGACGTGCTGGTGGCCAACATTCTCGCCGGCCCGCTGGTCTCACTGGCGCCGCAGTTGTCCGGCCTGGTCAAGTCCGGCGGTCGCCTGGCGCTGTCGGGCATCCTCGCCGAACAGGGCGACGAAGTCGCAGCCGCCTACGCCAAGGACTTCGATCTGGACCCGATCGCCAATCGCGATGGCTGGGTGCGCATCACTGGCCGTCGGCGCTAGAATGGCCGTCTGCATAATCCGGATCGCCGCATGACCGATAGCTTCGTCACTCAGTGCCCGCATTGCCAAACCAGCTTCCGCGTCAGCCATGCCCAGTTGAGCGTGGCGCGTGGTGTGGTTCGCTGTGGCTCCTGCCTGCAGGTGTTCAATGCCGCCAGGCAGCTGCTTGAGCAGGCCGGCAAGGAACCACCGGCAGCGAAGCCGCTCCCGCCTGAGCAGCCTGCGCAGCCCCTCGAAGCAGCGCCGCCGCGCGCCATCAGCCAAAAGCAATGGAGCGCCACCGAACTGGACCTGGACAGTCTCGACCTCGACGAAGAACTCGCCCGGCTCGAACAGAGGGAGATCCAGCCGACCACCGAGCTCGGCCGCCATCGCGACGACTCGCTGAGCGCCCGTCGTGACAGCACCGGGCAGGATGACGAGGAGCCGTGGTCCGACAGCCTGTTCAGTGAGTCGGCGGCCGATCGTGCGCAACTCGACGAACCACTCGACAGCCTTGAATCGCCAGAGCCGACGGTCGAACCGAGAAAAGCCTCGCGCACCGAACCTTCGCTGTCCCTGGAACCGGTTGATCTCGACGACGAGCAGCAACCACCCCAGCTGCGCCTGAACGACCCGCTCGATGCGCCGCTGAGCCACGAACGCCTGTCGGCCGCCGACGAGAACGAAATCGACGACGACCTGCCCTCGATCGAACCGCTGCGCAAGCGGCGTGAACGCAGCGAGCCGGGCGTGCGTGCCGAAGTGCTGCAAGATCTGACCGACGACCCGCTGCAACTGGACTGGCAAAAACGCCGCTCGCCCTGGGGCCGACGGCTGTTGTGGTTGCTGCTGGTGCTGATTGCCGCTGGCGCCCTCGCCGGCCAGTACATCGCCTACCATTTCGACGAACTGGCGCGGCAGGATCAATTTCGCCCGTGGTTCCAGCAACTGTGCCCGCAAATCGGCTGCACCGTGCCCTCCAAGGTCGACATAGCGAAAATCAAGAGCAGCAACCTGGTGGTGCGCAGCCATCCCGAGTTCAATGGCGCCCTGGTGGTCGATGCGATCATCTATAACCGCGCGCCCTTCTCCCAGCCCTTCCCGCTGCTGGAACTGCGCTTCGCCGATCTCAATGGCCACCTGATCGCCAGTCGCCGCTTCAAACCCGGCGAGTACCTCAATGGCGATCTCGAAGGCATGGCGGAAATGCCTCCGCAAACGCCGATCCACATCGCCCTGGACATTCTCGACCCCGGCGCCAAGGCCGTGAACTACAGTCTGAGCTTCCACTCTCCGGAGTGAAACGCTCCATCGCTCCCCGATTGACGTCGGCTTTCTGAATCCACCCGGCAAACCAAACCACGGGTAATAACAGAATAACTGTTCAGAATTTGTTCAATTCAGCCTTTATCCAGTCATCGAGAGCGGGTATCATGCCAACCCTTTTTCGAACTCCCATGATCCGGCCCCACAACAGGGAAGTCCTATGTCGGCGGTACGCATCGGTCCATACACATTACATAACAGCTTGATTCTCGCCCCCATGGCGGGCGTCACCGACCAGCCCTTTCGTCAGCTGTGCAAGCGCTTGGGCGCGGGACTAGTGGTCTCGGAAATGGTCACCAGCGACATGAGTTTGTGGAACACCCGCAAGTCGCGCATGCGCATGATCCACAAAGGTGATCCCGAGCCACGCTCGGTACAGATCGCCGGTGGGGACGCGCAGATGCTGGCGGACGCCGCCCGTGCCAACGTTGAAATGGGCGCACAGATTATTGATATCAACATGGGCTGTCCGGCAAAAAAAGTCTGCAACAAGGCTGCCGGTTCCGCACTGTTGAAGGATGAATCCCTGGTAACCGAGATCCTGCAGGCCGTCGTGGCTGCGGTCGATGTGCCGGTTACCCTGAAGATCCGGACCGGTTGGGACCGGGACAACAAGAATGGCCTGACGGTGGCAAAGATCGCCGAGCAGGCAGGCATTACGGCGCTGGCGGTGCATGGCCGCACCCGTGCCGACCTGTACACAGGTGTTGCCGAGTACGACACCATTGCCGCGATCAAGCAGGCGGTGTCGATTCCGGTCTTCGCCAACGGCGATATCGATTCGCCGGAAAAAGCCCGGTACGTGCTCGACGCGACCGGTGCCGATGGTTTGTTGATTGGCCGGGCTGCCCAGGGGCGGCCATGGATTTTTCGCGAGATCGACCATTTCCTGCGTACCGGCGAGAAGCTCCCGGCGCTGGAACTGATCGAGGTGGAACGCATTCTGCTAGAGCATCTGGCCGCCCTGCACGCCTTCTATGGCGATGTCATGGGTGTGCGCATTGCTCGAAAGCATGTGGGCTGGTATCTCGCAACCCTGCCGGGCGCCAGGGAGTTTCGCGCCCACTTCAATCGTTTGGATGGTACGGATACACAATGCGCCAACGTTCGGGCGTTTTTCGCCGAGCGTTACAAGAGCCTGACAGGGGACGGAGAGTGGGTGGCCGCATGACGATGATGACCGAGACTTTAGTGAGTGGAACAACACCCGTGAGCGACAACGTAAATTTGAAACAGCACCTCAATACGCCAAGCGAAGAAGGCCAGACCCTTCGCGGGAGTGTCGAGAAGGCGCTGCACAATTATTTCGCCCACCTTGAGGGCGCTGCCGTCACGGATGTGTACAACCTGGTGCTCTCCGAAGTCGAGGCTCCCCTGCTCGAGTGCGTGATGAATTACGTCAAGGGCAACCAGACCAAGGCCAGCGAGATGCTCGGACTGAACCGAGGCACGCTGCGCAAGAAACTCAAGCAGTACGATTTGCTGTAAGCATTCAATCAAACCAGAAAGGCGCCCGCGTAAACCGGTCGCCTTTTTTGCTGACTTCCTTTGCTTTTGATGGAAATTGAGATGACCGACCAGACTACCCGCCTGCCGATCCGCCGCGCCTTGATCAGCGTTTCCGACAAGACCGGGATCCTCGAATTCGCCAAGGAGCTTGAAGCCCTGGGCGTCGAGATCCTCTCCACCGGCGGGACGTTCAAGCTGCTGCAGGACAACGGCGTTGCCGCAGTGGAAGTCGCTGATTACACCGGCTTTGCCGAAATGATGGACGGTCGGGTGAAGACCCTGCACCCGAAAATCCACGGCGGGATCCTCGGTCGTCGCGGTATCGACGACGCCATCATGAACGAGCACGGCATCAAGCCGATCGATCTGGTTGCGGTCAACCTGTACCCGTTCGAAGCCACCATCAACAAGCCAGGTTGCGACCTGCCGACCGCCATCGAAAACATCGACATCGGCGGCCCGACCATGGTCCGTTCCGCTGCCAAGAACCACAAGGATGTGGCCATCGTGGTCAACGCCAGCGATTACGCCCGCGTCCTGGAAAACCTCAAGGCCGGCGGCCTGACCTACGCTCAGCGTTTCGACCTGATGCTCAAGGCCTTCGAGCACACCGCCGCCTATGACGGCATGATCGCCAACTACATGGGCACCGTGAACCAGGCTGCTGACACCCTCAGCACAGAAGGTCGCAGCGAGTTCCCGCGCACCTTCAACAGCCAGTTCATCAAGGCCCAGGAAATGCGCTACGGCGAGAACCCGCACCAGAGCGCGGCGTTCTACGTGGAGGCCAAGCCTGCCGAAGTCGGCATCGCCACCGCGACCCAACTGCAAGGCAAGGAACTGTCGTACAACAACGTGGCCGACACCGATGCCGCGCTGGAGTGCGTGAAGAGCTTCGTCAAGCCGGCTTGCGTGATCGTCAAGCACGCCAACCCGTGCGGCGTGGCTGTCAGCCCTGATGCCGAAGGCGGCATCCGCAAGGCCTACGACCTGGCCTACGCCACCGACACCGAATCCGCCTTCGGCGGCATCATCGCCTTCAACCGCGAACTGGACGCCGAGACCGCCAAGGCCATCGTCGAACGTCAGTTCGTCGAAGTGATCATCGCTCCATCGGTCAGCGAAGAAGCCCGCGCCATCGTCGCCGCCAAAGCCAACGTACGTCTGCTGGCCTGCGGCGAGTGGTCGGCTGACCGCGCGGCGGCCTGGGACTACAAGCGCGTCAACGGAGGCCTGCTGGTACAGAGCCGCGACATCGGCATGATCGGCGCCGACGACCTGAAAGTGGTCACCAAGCGCGCACCGTCCGAACAGGAAATCAACGACCTGATCTTCGCCTGGAAAGTCGCCAAGTACGTGAAGTCCAATGCCATCGTCTACGCCAAGAACCGCCAGACCATCGGTGTCGGCGCCGGCCAGATGAGCCGCGTGAACTCGGCACGTATCGCCGCGATCAAGGCCGAACATGCTGGCTTGCAGGTAGCCGGTTCGGTGATGGCTTCCGACGCTTTCTTCCCGTTCCGCGACGGTCTGGACAGTGCGGCCAAGGCGGGCGTGACTGCCGTGATCCAACCAGGCGGCTCAATGCGTGATGCTGAAGTGATTGCTGCTGCCGACGAAGCCGGCATCGCGATGGTATTCACCGGCATGCGCCACTTCCGTCACTAATACGGCAACGGTCGCACTGACGCCGGCATCTGCTGCGTTGGAGCCCACCTCGATGATGCTCATTGCCAGAAGGCAACTCCGCTCATCGAGGTGGGCTCCGCCTTGCATCTACCGGCGTCATTGCAACCTCCTACAGCGTGAAGCGCTTTAGGTTCTAAAACAGAATTAGCGTCATCCGAGGTTTTTGAAATGAATGTTTTGATCATTGGCAGCGGTGGCCGTGAACACGCCCTGGCCTGGAAAGTGGCTCAGGATCCGCGCGTGCAGAAGGTGTTCGTGGCTCCGGGCAACGCCGGTACCGCCATCGAAGCCAAGTGCGAGAACGTCGCCATTGATGTACTGGCGCTTGAGCAACTGGCAGACTTTGCCGAGAAAAACGTTTCCCTGACCATCGTTGGCCCTGAAGTGCCGCTGGTTGCCGGTGTTGTGGATCTGTTCCGCAGCCGCGGCCTCGATTGCTTCGGTCCGACCGCCGGCGCTGCACAGCTGGAAGGTTCGAAAGCCTTCACCAAGGACTTCCTGGCTCGCCACAAGATCCCGACTGCCGACTACCAGAACTTCACCGAAATCGAGCCAGCCCTGGCCTACCTGCGTGAAAAAGGCGCTCCGATCGTGATCAAGGCCGACGGCCTGGCCGCCGGCAAAGGCGTGATCGTCGCCATGACCCTGGCTGAAGCCGAAGACGCCGTGCGCGACATGCTGGCGGGCAATGCCTTTGGCGATGCGGGTTCGCGCGTGGTCATCGAAGAATTCCTGGACGGCGAAGAAGCCAGCTTCATCGTCATGGTCGACGGCAAGAACGTGCTGCCGATGGCCACCAGCCAGGACCACAAACGCGTCGGTGACGGCGACACCGGTCCAAACACCGGTGGCATGGGGGCTTACTCCCCGGCACCAGTGGTCACCGCCGACGTGCACAAGCGCGTCATGGACCTGGTGATCTGGCCGACCGTGCGCGGCATGGCCGAGGAAGGCAATGTCTACACTGGCTTCCTGTACGCCGGCCTGATGATCGACAAGGCTGGTAACCCAAAAGTCATCGAATTCAACTGCCGTTTCGGCGACCCTGAGACCCAGCCGGTGATGCTGCGCTTGCAGTCGAGCCTGGTGCTGTTGGTCGAAGCGGCTCTGGCGCAGGCGCTGGACAAGGTCGAAGCGCAATGGGATCCACGTCCGAGCGTCGGTATCGTGCTGGCCGCAGGCGGCTATCCTGGTGACTACGCCAAAGGTGTGGCCATCAACGGCCTGGATGCGGCAGCTGCACTGGAAGGCAAAGTCTTCCACGCCGGTACTGCGCTCAAGGACGGTCAAGTCGTAACGGCCGGTGGTCGAGTGCTTTGTGCCACGGCCATGGGCGCCAGCGTCGACGCTGCACAGCAGCAGGCTTACAAACTGGCGGCGTCGATTGACTGGGAAGGCTGTTTCTATCGCAAGGACATTGGCTACCGTGCCATTGCCCGCGAGCGTGGCGAAAATCAGGAATAAGGTAAACACCGCGCCAGGCAATGAACACGGTTTATTGCCTGGCTGTTCCGGCGTCGCGCATCGTTATATTCTGGCATCAACCTAACGAAGGGATTTCGCCGTGCGCTGGCTCAGGATTGCCATAAGCTTGACCGTCACTTTGCTGACCTTGCTCTGCATGCTACCGGCCCAGGCCACGCAAGGCAGTGGCTGGGCGGTATTGCTCGACGAACAGGGCGACTTGCAACTGAGCGACATCCGTTCCGCACGCTATACCAATCAATTCAGCCCTATCGAACTCGACCGCATTACCGCGGCCGAACCCGATGGCGCGTTATGGTTGCGATTCAGGCTTGCGCCGGGTAACCACGAACAGTTGCTGCGAGTGTTCGCGCCTGACCTGCGCCAGTTCAACATGTACGTGCTGGACGGCGACAAGCTGATCGATCAATCCAGCACGGGCAACGAACAGCCGCAATCCGAGCGACCATTGCCCAGCAGCGACTTCATGCTGGCCCTGCCGCAAAGCGACACCCCCCTCGACGTTTACCTGCGACTGACCTCCGACCACCAGTTACGCCCCTATATCACCCTGCAATCGGCGATCCTCGCGGCTGCCAACCAGAACCAGACGCTGATCTATGGCCTGCTTTTCGGTTGCATCGCCATGTTGATCCTGCACAATCTCATCCGCTACACCTACACCCGCTCGCACAGCGCCCTCTGGTTGGCGACGTGCGAAGGGTTGTTGATGCTCAGCCTGCTGCTGTTGCTGAACCTCGCTGGTCCCTGGCTGCCGGACTGGCATGCACTGCAAACGCCGGGGGCTTACCTGGCATTGTTAATGACGGCGCCCTGCGGTCTGATGCTTGCCTATCGCTTCTTCTCCCCGCTCGGGCCGCACCCGCTGAACCGGTTGCTGCTCGGCGAGATCCTGCTCATCACCATCTGCGGCCTGATGCTGCTGTTCGTCAATACCTTGCCGCTGAACTTCATTACCTACGGCCTGGTAGCCTTGGCAGGCCTGACCATGCTGTTCATCAGCGTCTATCACTGGCAAAAAGGTTATCGCCCGGCTCGCCTCTTCGTGGTGGCCATGGTGGTGTTCAACCTCGGGACACTGATCATCCTGCCCGCCCTGTTGGGGCTGACCCTGATCGAGCCCCATGGCCTGCTCACCACCTTGCTGGTGTTCATCTGCATCAGCGGCCTGCTGATGAGCATTGCATTGAGCGAGCGCCAGCGCCGCATCACCGAAGACCGTTTCAGCATCAGCCGTGACCTGGCGGCCAGCAACGCCGAGATCAACGCCAAGGCCGAGTTCCTGGCGAAAATCAGCCATGAGATCCGCACACCGATGAACGGCGTCCTCGGTATGACCGAGCTGCTGCTGGGCACGCCGCTTTCGGTCAAGCAACGCGACTATGTGCAGACGATCCACAGCGCCGGCAACGAGCTGCTGACACTGATCAACGAAATTCTCGACATTTCAAAACTCGAGTCCGGGCAGATCGAGCTGGACGATGTGCAGTTCGACCTCAACGCGCTGATCGAAGACTGCCTGAGCATCTTCCGCGCCAAGGCCGAGCAGCAAAACGTCGAGTTGATCAGCTTCATCCAGCCGCAAGTGCCGCGGGTGATCAGCGGTGACCCGACACGCTTGCGCCAGACCCTGTTGAGCCTGCTGGAAAACGCCCTGAAAAAAACCGATGAAGGCGAAATCCTGATCGTCGTGGCGCTCGACGAGCGCAACAACAAACCACGCCTGCGTATTGCCGTGCAGGACAGCGGCGAGCCCATGGACGCCGAAGAACGAGACGCCCTGATGCACGCCGAACTGCACAGCCGGCATTTCCTTTCGGCCACCCATCCGGGCGGTAACCTGGGGCTGGTGATTGCCCGCCAGCTGATCCGCTTGATGCAAGGGGAGTTCGGGATCAAGAGCGGCAGCAACCAGGGCAGCACGCTGTGGCTGACCCTGCCGCTGGACCCGGATCGCCTCGAACACCCGACCTCCGACCTCGACGGCCCTCTGCAAGGTGCGCGGGTATTGGTGGTGGACGACAATGACACCTGTCGCAAGGTACTGGTGCAGCAATGCAGCGCCTGGGGCCTGAACGTCAGCGCTGCGCCTTCCGGCAAGGAAGCGCTTGCACTACTGCGCACCAAGGCTCATTTGCGTGATTACTTCGATGTGGTCCTGCTGGACCAGAACATGCCCGGCATGACCGGCATGCAACTGGCGGCCAAGATCAAGGAAGACCCGAGCCTGAACCACGACATCCTGCTGATCATGCTCACCGGCATCAGCAACGCACCGAGCAAGATCATTGCGCGCAATTCCGGGATCAAGCGCATCCTCGCCAAACCGGTAGCCGGCTACACCCTCAAGACCACTCTGGCCGACGAACTGACCCAACGCAACAAAGGTCTCGTCGCTACCCAGCCCGTGCCAAGCGGCCAGGTCCTGCCGGTCAAGGTCCCCTGCGACTTCCGCATTCTGGTGGCCGAAGACAACAGCATCTCGACCAAGGTGATCCGCGGCATGCTGAGCAAGCTCAACCTGCAACCGGATACTGCCTGCAACGGCGAAGAAGCCTTGCAAGCGATGAAAGCCCAGCGTTACGACCTGGTGCTGATGGACTGCGAAATGCCGATCCTCGACGGCTTCTCGGCCACCCAGCAATTGCGTGCCTGGGAAGTCAGCAACCAGCGGGTCCGAACCCCCGTGGTGGCATTGACCGCCCATATCCTGGCCGAACACAAAGAACGTGCGCGGCAGGCCGGCATGGACGGGCACATGGCCAAACCGGTGGAACTGTCGCAGCTGCGCGAACTGATCGAGCACTGGGTCGCCCAGCGTGACCAGCAGAATCGCGCAACGACCCAAACGTCCTGAGCCGACAGACTGCGCAACCCCTGATAGACTCCCCCTCGACTTCCCTCGCCAGTGAGCCCGGCACCATGCTCCATGTGTTGTTCAGCGTTTACCTGAAGATGCTGGTGCTCTACAGCCCATTCTTCGTGTTGTCCTGCTTCATCAGCCTTACCCGTGGTTATTCGCGCAAGGAACAGCGTCGGCTGGCCTGGAAAGTAGCGGTCGCCACCCTGGTCTCCAGTGTTCTGCTGTACTTGTTCGGCCGAGTGATTTTCAGTGTTTTCGGCATCACCGTGGACGCATTCCGCATCGGCGCAGGCAGTGTCCTGTTCATCTCGGCACTAGGGATGGCACAAGGCAAATCGGCGGTACAGACCGACAACGTGCAGCAGGATGTGACCATTGTCCCGCTGACCATTCCGCTGACGGTCGGCCCCGGCACCATCGGTGCCTTACTCGTGATGGGCGTGAGCCAGCCGCACTGGGACGACAAACTCACCGCCATTGTCAGCATTGCCCTTGCCAGCTTCACCGTGGGGGTGGTGCTTTATCTGTCCAGCCGCATCGAACGCATTCTCGGCGATCAGGGCTTACAGATAGTCAGCCGGTTGATGGGATTGTTTGTGTGCGCGCTGGCGGCGCAGATCATCTTCACCGGAGTCAAGGGTTACCTGGTGCCTTGAAGCGACGGCTTGTCCAACCCCGAAAACAAGGCCCTGTGCATCAATCACAGGGCCTTGCCTTTTTATTGTGTGTAAAGCCTTTCAGTCAGGACTGGAGTTTGCGCACGAACACCTTGTTCGAATAAGCTTCGATTTTTTCGTGGACCCGTTTACGGTAGTTTTCAAACACCCGTCGGTTGAACACAAACACCCCGCCATTGGGAATGATTGCCAGCTCTCGATTGAACTCGCTCCACAGGAAAAAGTCGCGTTCAATCACGGTCGCGATGTAGCGCAAGCCAAGCAGGCAGACGACCACTTCACCCGAGGCGAGCCGCTCGCAAGGCGCGCACTTGAGGATGCCCGAGCCGCCATTGGCGACATTGCCGCGAAAGAAGTTCCAGGCAAACTCATCCAGCCGCAACGCCTGATAGGTGTCCTCGAGGAGCTGGCCCAAGCTCTCCACGCCCAAGCGGCCAATCACGCTATAACTGGCGCTGAGCAATTGTCGGACACTCGTGACCAGGATCGGCTCGGCCGGAACGATGGTCTTGAGCGTGTATCCCGCCTTGAGCAATCGCCCTTGAAAATAGTCGAACCAGACCTTCCTCGACACCTGGCCCGGGTATTTCTCATTGGCCGCCAGTTCCGCGTACAACAGGCAGTCCTGTATATCCTCCTGGTCTTGCGAACTTACCCTCTGGGTAAAGGACAACAGGCAACCACCCACTACGACAGCATTAACAGACGCAGGCATATTTACCCCCTTACAGCCAGTACTTTAATCGATTACATCGATAAAAGCCTGCCCGCCTTATTGACCTGCCACCTGTTTGAAAAGACCATCGGCAAATTGATCGATATAGGCATGCAGTTTGTCTTTCATTCGCTTGAATGCTCGTCGATTGAACTTGCGCACACCGGCCCCCTGGAAAATCTGCAACCCTTGGGTCTTGTAAGTCACGAATAAAAAGTTGCCGTTGTATTCCTTGTCCACCAAGTCAAGGCCGCCCATCAACATGGACATGCCACCGCCTGGCGTCGCAATGAAGGGCACAGCCTTGAAACTGATGACCTCGTTTTTCTTGCTGCCGGCATCGACAATCTTCAGTGCGTCCTTATCGCCTTTAAGCTTGCTGAAACCCGACGCCACCAAGTTCAGGACGCTGCTCGTACCTCTGGAAATGACGGTCTCCAGTACCTGCAACACCGCCTCATTCATCGTGATGGTGAGCTGTTTGCTGACGTATTTCTTGTAGGTGAGGCTTTCCGTCACCCAACCTACCGCCATCAATGCCTCGTTGTACTTATGGTACCGCTCTTCGTTGCTGGTTCCCTTGGGCAGGCGCCGGACCACCGCCTCAGCAAACTGCTGGCAGTCCAGCGCATCCTGCATGTCTTCCTCCGAAAGCGCCTGGTCGAATACCACCAGCGAGGGCCCTACTACCGAAGTCCCAACACCTTGCGCCGGCGAATCACTCGATGCTGAGCTCAGGATCGAGGTGGAACGCTTGGTCCGCCCCCGTGGTGCGACGTTTTTCAGTTCTGCCGCAATGCCTTCGAAATACTTATCCTGCATGGCATCATCAAATGCGACTTGAGCCACTGAGTAATCTTTTACATCGACCATTTAAATCTCCATTTAATCAATAAGCCGCCTCATGCGACCTGCTGAAACTAAAGCGCAGAGTTGAATCGGTCAAAGTAAAAACACTCAGAACTTATTTCAGGAACTATTAGAAAATAAAAAGGCCAGCGACAACTTTCGTCAATCGCAGGCCCTATCGTTAGTTGTTGCCTTGAACATCAGCGACCTTTGAGCAAAGCCGCTTTCACTCAGGTGACTGGCTTGCTTGGGTACCAGCGCGGCGTGTAAACCCAATCACCGCCGCCGACCCGCGGAAAAACACAGGTCAAGGATGAGCCGATCAATACCATCGTGCGCATATCGACCTGGTCGGGGGTCAATTGGCCGAGGGTCGTAACGCGCAGTGTCTGACCCGGCCGGCCAATGTCCCGCCCCAACACGACAGGTGTTTGTGGCACCCGGTGCCGGGCGACGATGTCCAGGGCCTGGCCCAACTGCCATGGCCGCGAACGCGAGATCGGGTTGTAAAAGGCCAGGGCCAGGTCGGCTTGCGCGGCCAGGTCCAGGCGTTTCTCGATGATTGCCCATGGCTTGAGGTTATCCGACAGCGACAGCACGCAGAAGTCATGCCCCAGCGGCGCACCCGCCTGGGCGGCTGTCGCCAGCGAGGCGGAAACCCCCGGCAAAATCTCGAGATCGACGTTGTGCCAATGGACGTCGGTGGATTCGTGCAGCGCTTCCAACACCGCCGCGGCCATGGCGAAAACCCCCGGATCCCCTGAAGAAACCACCACCACCGAACGCCCTTGGGCCGCCAGTTCGAAAGCGTGACGGGCGCGCTGCATCTCTTCACGGTTGTCGGTGCAATGCAGCACCTGGTCGGCGCGAAACGGCCCGGCCATGCGTACATAGGTTTCGTAGCCCAATACATCGTTGGCGCGTGCCAGTTCAGCCTTCACTGCCGGCACCATCAGTTCAGCAGCACCTGGCCCGAGGCCGATCACCGCCAGCCGTCCACGCGGGCGGCCGATTTGCAATGGGGCCAGCGGCTGCTCTGCCACCGCAATGGCAACGGTGTCGCTACCAAGCATGGAAAATGGCTGGCCTATGGCAGTACGCAGACGTTCGCCAAGCGCCTTCTCAGCGCCGGCAAAACGCAACGGCACGCCCAATTCAAGCGCTGCCTCACGCAACGCCGGACTGGCCATTTCCGTATCGGCGGCCAACAGACAGGCCAGCGACTGCACGGCGATTTTTCCCTGATGCAATGCCTCGCGCACCGCCGCCGCGACATTCACCAGGCCAGTATCCACAGCGACCGCCACATTGCGTGGGTAGATCAACAGTTCGTTGGCAGCAGGTGCCCGCTCGACATGACTGACATGCACCGCCAATCGGGCCTGCGCATTTTCGGGCAACTGCGCCCGCGCCAGCCAAGGGGCCTCACCCTCAATTCGCACCGCTTCCCCGGCGAGCAAATCGGAGACAAAACGCTTGCCCAGTTCCAGATCGCCCAGGGCATAGCCGCTGGGCGGGTTGAGCAGGCACGTGCCGAAACGCAACTCACCGCTGGTGGTGATCGCCGCAGAAACTTCCAGTGCGACGGCAATTTCCCGCGCCATCACATTCACCCCGCCGAGACCACCCAGCAGTGGAACCACGGCGCTGCCGTCTTCGGCCACCGCCAATACCGGTGGCTCGGCGCCTTTTTCCAGCAACAAGGGCGCCAGCGTGCGGATCACGATCCCGGCCGCGCACAGGGCAATGATCGGCGTGCCCTGTTGATAGAGCTCGCGCAGGGTCGCACCGAATTCGTGATAGACCCGATCCGCGCCTTCGACCCGTTCGGCCAGGCCATGGATCAGGGCTTCGGGGTACACCTGCTGAATGCTGCGTGCGGTAGCGAGGCTGCCATTGCCGAGAATGACAATCGCCGGAACTGGACGAGTCATCAGCCTTGCCACCTTTCGCCGGGAACGATGATCAACGAGAAGTACGGTGAAGACATCGGCTCGACCTGATCCAGCGGCACGATCTTCTGATTGGCCATGGTCGCGCGTTCGACGTACAGCGCACGCTCGGCCAGGCCGAGTTCTTCCAGCACCTGGCGGACCTTGGGAAAGTTGCGCCCCAGTTTCATGATCACCGCCGCATCGGCATCGGCCAGGCGACGCTTGAGTTCGTCGTGCGGCAACACACCGGACAACACCGACAGACTCTGATTGCGATACACCAGCGGTGCACCGAGCACCGAGGCGCCGCCGAGCATCGAGCACACACCGGGCACGACTTCAGCCTGATAACGTTCGGCGAGCCGGTCGTGCAGGTACATGTAGGAGCCGTAGAAGAACGGATCACCCTCGCAGATCACCGCGACATCACGGCCTGCGTCGAGATGCGTGGCCAGTTCTTCGGCAGCGTCATCGTAGAAGTCGCTGATCACTTGTTCGTAGGACAGCGGCGCCGGCAAGGCTTCGGTGGTCACCGGGTACACCAGTGGCAACAGATTCTGCGCTTCTTGCAGATGCGTTTCGATGATGCCGAAAGCGTTGCCTTTCTTGCCCTTGGCGACGAAGTACGCCACCACCGGCGACTCGCGCAGCAAACGCAGGGCCTTGACGGTAATCAGTTCCGGATCACCGGGGCCGACGCCGAGGCCGATCAAACGTCCAGGTTGCTGCATCATTCGATCTCCGTGGCGAGGGCATTGACGGCGGCGGCGGCCATGGCGCTACCGCCCAGGCGACCTTGCATGATGACAAAAGGCACGCCACGGCTGTCGGCCGCCAGCGCTGCCTTGGATTCGGCGGCGCCGACGAAGCCTACTGGAAAACCGAGGATCAACGCCGGTTTCGGCGCACCGGCGTCGAGCATTTCCAGCAAATAGAACAGGGCCGTCGGTGCGTTGCCGATGACCACCACGCTGCCTTCCAGATGCGGACGCCACAACTCCAGCGCAGCGGCTGAGCGGGTATTGCCCAATTCACGGGCAAGCTCTGGAACGCTCTCATCGCGCAAGGTGCAGATCACCGCATTGTTCGCCGGCAGGCGCGCGCGGGTCACGCCTTCGGAGACCATCCGCGCATCGCACAAAATCGGCGCGCCGGCCGCCAGTGCATCACGCCCGGCTTTGCCTGCACCTTCGGAAAACTGCAAACCGTCGATGGCATCGACCATGCCGCAGGCGTGAATCACACGGACCGCGAGTTTCTCCAGATCAGCCGGGATTCGGTCGAGGTTGGCCTCGGTGCGAATGATCGCGAAGGAGTTGCGATAGATCTCCTGACCGTCGCGGATGTAATCAAGCATCGATGGGGCTCCGTGAGCGGGCGTCGAGCAAGGCCGCGACCGCTTCAATAGTAAGGTTGCGTGCGTGCAGCGCGCCGAAACCCGGCTGCGCTGCATCGCGTAAATAGAGATCGTAGTGACCGGGGGCCACGGCCAGCAAGGTGACGGGCGCCGTATGCGCGGCGGCGCAGGAACGCGGGCAACCGCTCAAATGTACGTTCGGCGCTTGTCCGTGACGCTGCAGCAATTCGGCCAATTTCAGGGCATCACCCTTGGTCTCGGCCAACCCCTTGGCGCAACCGTTGGAACCGGTGCAGGCGATCAACCGGGACAATGGCTGATCGGCTTCGCACTGCAAGCCCAGACATTTCAATTGCCGAATGACCTCGGCGGCGTTTTTCGCGTGGACATTAGGCAGCAGCAGGCTTTGCCAGGGTGTGAAGCGCAGACTGCAATCACCGAACTCGCGTGCCAGTTGCGCCACACCCCGCAGCATCGTCGGATCGAGCCGACCCAGCGGCGGGACAGCCCCCACATAGACAACACCCGGCTCGGCCTGGGGATGGGCGCCCAAGTGCACATCACTGGAACCCGAAACCCGCTGCCAACCGACAACCTCTTGCATCGATACACGCTCAGCCAACCGAAGTAGAACGTCCTCGACCGAATACCCGACCAGCAAATGACGCATCCGCGTCTGCTCGGGGCGCGCCAGCTCCAGGAACAACTCAAGGACCGCGACCACCAGAGAGTACCCGTCAGCCAGCGCAACCGAACCGGCGGGGCTGTCCGTCGGGCATCCCGTCAGACCGAACGCCAGCCGTCGCTCGCCATCTTGTTCAAACGCCGAGAGCCACAGGTCATGGGGATGTTCGAGCATCGCCAGGTCTTCGCCGCCATCGAGCTGTACGGCGAACTTGGCACTGAGGTCGTGGAACACTTCGTGGCCTTGCAGTGTGGCGAGGATCTGCGCTGCCAGCGGGCGAGTGTCGAACAGCATGCGCAGGTCGATCCCGGCGCCGGGGCTGAGCATCAGGTTACGCACATCGTCGCCGGCCGCGTTTTGCGGCCCCAGATCGGCGGCCAGCAAGCTGTCGATCAACGCCGTTTGCTCGCTACCAATGCCGCGGATCTGCAGGTTGGCCCGGTTGGTCGCCTCGATCGCCCCGCTGGCGTACCGCTCGGCCGCAGCCGCCACGGCCTCGGCCTGGACGCTGCTGATCGAACCGCCGTTCAACTTGATCCGGCAGATACCGCCATCCAGTGCCGGGACAATACGCAGTAACCCCGGGCAAGCCGAGGGGCGTAAGGCAGCGGACAGCGGACGTTGGTTCAAGGCGGACCCGTTCAGGTGGCGAGGCGATTCACGGCGAAAGTGCGCGGTATTATGCCTGCTTTACTTCGCCGCATGAAAAGACTCCGGTCGGGAAGAGAAGGCAGTCAGCTCAAGGAACCCGCGCTATCATGCCGCCCAACAACGTTTAACGCGTGATTGAGGAATGGCATGACACCCTGGCTGACGGTAGTGGGCATCGGCGAAGACGGTTTCAAGGGTCTGGGCAAGAACGCCCGGCATGCGCTGTTGCGCGCCGCGAAAATCTTCGGCGGCCAGCGGCATCTGGATTTGCTCCCGCCGTGCATACGCGGCGAGCGCCAGCCATGGCCGAGTCCCTTCTGCCTTGAGTCGCTGCTGTCATACCGTGGCGACCCTGTTTGCGTCCTGGCCAGTGGCGACCCGATGTTCTTCGGCGTCGGCGCCAGCCTCGCCCGGCAACTCCCCGCAGCCGAGATGCTGACGCTTCCCGCACCGTCCTCCTGCTCGCTGGCCGCTGCACGAATGGGTTGGCCCTTGCAGGAGGTGGTCACACTGTCCGTGGTGGCCCGGCCTTTCGCCGCACTCAACGCCCACTTGTCCAGTGGCGTGCGCTTGCTGGTGTTGAGCAACGACGGCCGCAGCCCCGCCGCCATCGCGGCCCTGTTGCGCGAACGTGGCTTCGGCCCTAGCCGTCTCACCGTGCTGGAACACCTGGGCGGTGAAGCCGAGCGGCGTATCGACGGTATCGCCAGCGACTGGAACGATCCGCTGATCGCCGACCTGAATCTGATCGCCATCGAGTGCGTCGCCGAGCCGAACACGCTGCGGTTGTCGCGACTGGCCGGCCTGCCGGACTCGGCCTTCCGGCACGACGGCCAACTGACCAAACGCGATGTGCGCGCCATCACCCTCGCGCGCCTGGCCCCAGTCCCTGGCGAACTGTTGTGGGACGTCGGCGCCGGCAGCGGCTCGATCGGCATCGAATGGATGCGCGCTCACCCCAGTTGCCGCGCACTGGCCATCGAGGCGGATGCGGGCCGACAAACGTTGATCGAACACAACCGCGATGCCCTCGGCGTTCCCGGCCTGCAACTGGTTCGCGGCAGTGCGCCGCTGGCCCTGGCCGGGCTGGAGCGGCCGGATGCGATTTTCATCGGCGGCGGAGTCACCCGCGAAGGCGTGCTCGATACGTGCTGGGCCGAACTCAAACCCGGGGGCCGGCTGGTCGCCAACGCGGTCACCCTGCAAAGTGAAATGACCCTGATGACCTGGCGCGAGCAACACGGCGGGGAGTTGACCCGCATTCATATCGCGCAAGCACAACCGCTGGGCGACTTTGACACCTGGCGACAGGCCTTGCCGATTACCTTGCTGGACGTGACGAAACCCTTCGATGCGTGACGAAACCGCCGAACAACCCGCACCACTGCGCAGCGGCCTGACCACCGGCAGTTGCGCCACGGCCACCAGCCTCGCCGCCGCGCGTCTGCTGCTGGATGGCACATCGGCCGATGCGGTGGAAATCGTGTTGCCCAAGGGCAAACAGGTGCAGATGCGCCTGGAGTTCTGCCGCCTCACCGAGGACGGCGCCGAAGCGGGAACACTCAAAGACGCCGGTGACGATCCGGACGTGACCCACGGTGCCCTGCTCTACTCCCAGGTGCGCCTGAGTAGCGAACCCGGGACACGCTTCAAGGCCGGTCGCGGCGTCGGCACAGTGACCCGACCCGGGCTGGTGCTGGGTGTCGGCGAACCGGCGATCAACCCGGTGCCGCGCAAAATGATCAGCGAACACCTGGCCCGGCTGGCCGACGAACTCGGCTACAGCGGCGGCTTCGAGGTCACGGTCAATGTCGAGAACGGCGAGGCACTGGCACTGAAGACCATGAACCCGCGCCTGGGCATTCTTGGCGGCCTGTCGATCCTCGGCACCAGTGGCATCGTCCGGCCGTTTTCCTGTGCGGCCTACATCGCCTCGATCCACCAGGGCATCGACGTGGCGAAAACCAACGGTTACCTGCACATCGCCGCCTGCACCGGCAACGCCAGCGAAGACACCATGCGCCGGGTCTACAACCTGCCGGAAATCGCCCTGATCGAAATGGGCGACTTCGTTGGCGCCGTGCTTAAGCACCTGCGCAAAGTACCGGTGGAAAAACTCAGCCTGTGCGGTGGTTTCGGCAAGATCAGCAAACTGGCGGCCGGGCACATGGATCTGCACAGTCGCCATTCGAGCATCGACCTGCCGCAACTGGCGCTATGGGCGGCACAGGTCGGCGCTGATGCGGCGTTGCAGCAGAGCATCCGCGAGGCCAACACCAGCCAGCAGGCACTGGCCATGGCCGCCGCAGCCGGGGTCACCCTGGGTAATGCAGTCTGTCAGCACGCCCTGGATTTTGCCCGCAGCGTGGTGCCGGCGCAGGTTCAGGTGGAAGTCTTTGCCATCGATCGCCAGGGCGGGATCGTTGGCCATGCGGGAGCCTTTCAATGAAGCGCATTCTCCTGCTAGGCGGCGTGACCGAAGCCATGGTCATTGCCCGCACGCTGGGGCCGCAGCACATCTATAGCCTGGCCGGTATCGGTCGGGTGCCGACGGACCTGCAATGCCAGGTTCGCGTCGGCGGCTACGGCGGTGCCGAGGGCCTGGCGCAATTCATTGGCGATGAAGGCATCGATCTGCTGCTCGATGCCACTCACCCCTACGCCGCCCAAATCAGCCAGAACGCCGCGACCGCCGCGCGCTTGAGCGGCATTCCCTGCTGGGCGCTACGGCGTCCGGCCTGGCAAGCCCAGGCAGGGGATGACTGGCGGGAAGTCAGCGATTGGGCCGAACTGATCGAAGCCCTGAAACCCTTCCGTCGACCGCTGTTCACCCTCGGTCGCGAGCCCCTGCAGCACCTGGATGAAATTCCGGCGGAGCAATTCTGGACCCTGCGCGCACTGGATGTGTATCCGGGCAACGAGCGCTGTGAAGTGATCGGCGCACGTGGGCCATTCCTGATCGACGATGAACGTGAGTTGTTCGAGCGGCGAAACATCGACGTGCTGATCAGCAAGAACAGCGGCAGCACGGCGACCGAGCCGAAGCTGGAAGTGGCGCGTGAGCGTGGTGTGCCGGTGATTGTCTTGAAGCGCCCCGAATTGCCAAGTGTGGAACGGGAGTTTGGCTCAGTGGCAGATATGCTGGGTGCCCTACCAGTGTAGGACTATTCCTAAGACCTGCTAAACCTTGCGATTCCGCTGGCAGCATTCTCAGACGAAGCTGGCTATCGACTCTACGGCCTCAATCCTATAGTTCGCCTCCCCCCTGAACCAATCAAGCGCACCCAACATCCACAGGGATGAATGGTCTCGCCCAAAAGAAAGTGCCGCTTGCCACCCTGTATCCCAAGGAATACGATTCAACATGATCGAATTTGAGCGATCCCAAGTATTTGCTGACTGGCTCAACTCGCTGAGGGACACCATCGGCAAAGCTCGAATAATCGCCAGACTCCGGGCAGCCGAGTATGGAAATTTTGGTGATTGTGAATCTGTAGGTGCTGCGGTTTATGAGATGCGCGTTCACTACGGCCCAGGCTACAGGATGTACTTCACTCGCAGAGATGAGGTGATTTACTTGCTGTTGATCGGGGGTGACAAGTCGACTCAAAAACGAGATATCAAACGTGCTATTCAAATGGCACACAATATCGGTAATGAGGAGTAAATCATGGCCGAACAATTTACCCGTTTTGATGCCGTCGAGTTTCTCAAAACTCCGGAGGAAATGGCGGCTTATCTGGATGCCTGCTTTGAAGAAGATGCCGGAGACGGCGTGCTGATACGTGCAGCGCTCAACGATATCGCCCGAGCAAAGGGCATGACACAAATCGCCCGTGATGCCGGTCTGGGGCGCGAGAGTCTTTACAAAGCGCTGAGCAGTAGTGGCAATCCGGAATTCGCGACTATCATGAAAGTTATGAAAGCCTTGGGTCTGCGCTTGCATGCCATCGCTGTCTGATTACGCTGCGACACCAAACCGCATGCCGCCTTTTTACTTATCGGCCCTGATCAGGCTAAATAGCCCGCGCCTGATCACCCACCCAAACGGATTTGTCCCATGTCCCGACAACGGCTCGCAATTGCCTGGATAGCCTGCTTCGCAGTGCTGTTCAACATGCTCGCCATGCCGATGTCCGGAGCGATGGCGCAAACGGCAAAGTCACCTGCCGAACAGTTGTTGTGGGGCAGTTTCTGCAGCTCCAGCGGCACCAGGATGGTGGCGATTGCCATCGGGGACCTTGAGCAGAAAGCCCCGCAAAGCGACGATCATTCCAACATGCAGCATTGCTGGTGCTGCTCGGGTTCTGCGCCATTGGTGGCGTTGCCGGGGCATTCGCCACAGCTGTATTTCGCGCACTTCGAATCCAACCGAAGCCTGCCCGCCACCTCGCTCGACAGCCCGTCACCGCGCCAGCAATGGCCGAGTCTCAACCCCCGTGCGTCCCCTCTGGTGTGATTTTTTCTCGCGATTGACCTGCGTTTAAATCGTTCCGGAGAACTGCCATGTTGAACAAACTTATCGTTCTGGCCGCGTTGCTGCTGCCTGCCTGCTTTGCCAATGCCCACGAATACAAAGTCGGCGAACTGGAAATCGCGCATCCGTGGTCCCAGGAGTTGCCGCCCAACGCGCCAACCGTTGCGGCGTATTTCGTGATCAACAATGAAGGCAAGACCGCCGACCGCCTGCTCAGCGTCGACACCCCCATTGCGGGCGAAGCGCAATTGCATGAGCACGTGATGCAAGGCGACATGATGAAAATGCAGCACGTACCGAGCGTGGAAGTGCCCGCCGGTGGCGAGGTCACTTTCGCACCGATGGCCTATCACGTGATGTTGCTGGGTCTCAAGGACCGCAGCCTGCTCACTGACGGCAAGCGTTTCCCCATGACGCTGCACTTCGAGAAGTCCGGTGACGTGACGGTCGAAGTCGCGGTGCAGAAGCAGGCGCCGGACACCATGCAAGCGCACGTGCACAAGCCGTAATCGCCTGAACTGAAAACGCCCATGCGCCCGCTTAGCGCCAGGTCATCCAGGTCACGCGATCAGGCATTGAGCCTGACACGCGGCAGCTGGATCAGCCTGTTCGCCATGCTGATGATTTTTATCGGTCCGCTGATTTCTCAGTCGATGCCGATGGATTCGCGCGCCATGTCGATGACCATGCCTGTGGGTATGAGCATGGACATGTCGGCGATGGAGCCTGCCGACCATGCCACGCTAGCCACCGCCGAGCATTGCCCGCCAACCCCGGGGCACCCTGTGCTGTGGGAAAAGTGCGGCTATTGCAGCCTGCTGTTCAATTGCCCGGCGCTGACCGGTGGCGTGTCTTTCGCCAACTTCGTCATCTCACCCGTCAACACGTTCACCACGCCTTCCCCACGCTTGGGCCATGCCCGGCAAACCTTCTTTCCCGGCGCCCGCACCCGCGCCCCGCCCGCCATCGCGTAAACACCCACCCCGATCTCACACGGTCCGCAAGACAACCAAAGCTCGCTCCCACAGGGACAGCTTCAGGCTGCCGGCCGTGTCGTTTACGACTGTTCGATGGAAATTGTCATGTCCAGGTTTTCTGCTGTCCCATGCTTGAGCCATGCCCAAGCCTCTTATGCCCTGAACGAATCCGGCGTTCGTTTCAGGCACGCCACTGCGATCCTGTGCGGTGCCTTGCTGGCGCCCTCTGCGCTCGCCGATGACCATGCCGGTCACAGTGAAGAATTGAGCCCGACGGTGATTACCGCCGTTGCCCCCAGCTCGCCCTTGACCATCGTCACCAACCCCAAGGACCCGCGCCAACCGGTGCCGGCCAGCGATGGCGCCGATTACCTGAAGACCATCCCGGGCTTTGCCATGGTGCGCAACGGCGGCACCAATGGCGACCCGGTGCTGCGGGGCATGTTCGGCTCGCGGCTGAACATCCTCACCAACGGCGGCATGATGCTCGGTGCCTGCCCGGGCCGCATGGACGCTCCGACTTCCTATATCTCGCCGGAAACCTACGACAAACTCACCGTAATCAAAGGCCCGCAAACCGTATTGTGGGGGCCGGGTTCCTCGGCTGGCACTATCCTGTTCGACCGCGAACCGGAGCACTTCGGCGAACTCGGCACACGGGTCAACGCCAGCGTGCTGGCCGGCTCCTACGGCCGTTTCGACAAACTGGTGGACGCCGCAGCGGGCGGTCAGTCGGGTTACGTGCGGGTCATTGGCAACACCGCGCACTCCGACGACTACCAGGACGGCAACAACGACACCGTGCCGTCGCGCTATGACAAATGGAACGGCGACGTGGCCGTCGGCTGGACGCCGAATACCGACACCTTGCTGGAACTGACCGCCGGCCGTGGCGATGGTGAAGCCCGCTACGCCGGGCGCAGCATGGACGGTTCGCAGTTCCTGCGCGAAAGCCTCGGCCTGCGCTTCGAACAATCCAACATCGACGAGGTGCTGGACAAGGTCGAGGCGCAGGTCTACTACAACTACGCCGACCATGTGATGGACAACTACACCCTGCGCACGCCGTCCGGCACCGGGATGATGGCTGGCCCCATGGCCTCCAACGTCGACCGCCGTACCCTCGGCGCACGGATCAAGGCCACCTGGCGCTGGGCCGATGTGCAACTGATCAGCGGCATCGACGCGCAGACCAACGAACATCGCCAGCGCAGCGCCATGGGGGTCGACACCTACAAGGACCTGCCGTACACCAAGGATGCCGACTTCCATAACTACGGTGTGTTCGGCGAACTGACCTGGTACGCCGCCGACCGTGACCGCCTGATCAGCGGCGCGCGCCTGGACCGCGCCTCGGCCAAGGATTATCGGCAGACCACCGGCTCGGGCATGATGACCCGCCCGAATCCGACCGCCGACGACACCCGCGCCGATACCCTGCCCAGCGGCTTCATCCGCTACGAGCATGACCTGGCCGACAGCCCGACCACCTTGTATGCAGGCATAGGTCACACCCAGCGATTCCCGGATTACTGGGAGCTGTTTTCACCCAAATCCGGCCCCGTCGGTTCGGTGAATGCCTTCGATTCGATCAAACCGGAAAAAACCACCCAGCTCGATTTCGGCCTGCAATACAAGACCGAAAAAATCGAAGCCTGGGCCTCGGCTTACGTCGGACAGGTTCGCGATTACATCCTGTTCAACTACACCCCGACAATAATGGGTACGACCTCGCAAGCCGAAAACATCGACGCGCGAATCATGGGCGGCGAACTGGGCGCCGCTTACAACTTCACCGACAACTGGAACGCCGACGCGGCCCTGGCCTACGCCTGGGGCAAGAACAGCAGCGATGGTAATCCGTTGCCGCAGATGCCGCCGCTGGATGCCCGTTTCGGCCTGACCTACAGCGAAGACAACTGGAGCGCCGGCGCACTGTGGAGAGTGGTCGCCGCGCAAAACCGCATCGACCAGAACAAGGGCAACGTGGTCGGCAAGGATTTCGGCAAGACGCCGGGCTTCGGCGTGTTCTCCCTCAACGGTGCCTATCGGATCAACAGCAACTGGAAGGTCAGCAGCGGCGTCGACAACCTGTTCGGCAAGGCTTACGCCGAGCACTTGAACCTGGCCGGCAACGCCGGTTTCGGCTACCCCGCCAATGACCCGCAAGCCATCAAGGAACCGGGGCGCACGCTCTGGACCAAGGTGGACATGAGTTTCTAACAAAAAAAGTCAAAAGATCGCAGGCTTCGCCAGCTCCTACATTGGAGCGCGTACGCCCTGTAGGAGCTGTCGAGTGAAACGAGGCTGCGATCTTTTACAAACAATTGATTCGCCAAGCGGAGCACAACCGATGAAACAGCCCAAAGTGAACTTCTACAACCTGGCGTGGCGCTGGCATTTCTATGCCGGATTGTTCGTTGCGCCATTCATGGTGATGCTGGCCCTGACCGGCATCATCTACCTGTTCAAACCGCAGCTCGATTCGCTGATGTACAGCAGCCTGTTCAACGTCCCGTCCGGTCATCACATCGTCCCGGCCGACGACCTGCTGACGCGGGTGAAAACGGCTTACCCACAAGGCCAGGTCACCCAATACCTGCCGCCGGTCAACGCCGAGCGTAGCGCGCAGTTTGTCGTGCTCAACGATGGCAAGGAGCTGAACGTTTTCGTCGACCCCTACCACGGCGACATCCTCGGTGAGCAAGACGCCAAGAAGAATCTGCAAGCCATTGCCCGAGCGATTCACGGTGAGCTGATGATCGGCACTGTTGGCGATCGGCTGATCGAACTGGCCGCCGGTTGGGGCGTAGTGCTGGTGGTGTCCGGGATTTTCCTGTGGTGGCCGCGTGGTCAGGCGGCAGGCATCTTGTGGCCGCGCCTGAACAGTCGCGGTCGCATATTGTGGCGTGACCTGCACGCCGTCACCGGGTTCTGGGGCGCGTCCCTGCTGCTGGTGATGCTGCTCAGCGGCATGACCTGGACCGGCTTCTGGGGCAAGCAATACGCCGAAGTGTGGAACGTGTTCCCGGCGGCCATGTGGGATGACGTACCGAAGTCCGATGTCGAGGCGCGCAGCCTCAACACCGCGACCCGCCAGACCGTGCCGTGGGCCATGGAAAACACGCCGATGCCGATGTCCGGCGACCATGCCGAACACATGGCTCACGATGGAGCGTCGGCCGGCCCGGCCTCGCCGTTGATCCGCCTGCAGGACGTACAAAACATCGCCAGCGAACGCAAGGTCGAACCGGGTTACAGCATCACCCTGCCGACCACCGCGACCGGCGTATTCACCATCGCCGTGTTCGCCGACGACCCGCGCAATGACGCCACGCTGCACATCGATCAATACACCGGCAAGGTCCTGGCCGATGTACGTTTCGAGCACTACGGCACCGTCGCCCGCGCCACGGAAATCGGCGTGATGCTGCACGAAGGCAAGATGTTCGGTGTGTTCAATCAGATCGTGGTGTTGCTGATCTGCCTGATGATTTTGCTCAGCGCCGTCAGTGGCGTGGTGATCTGGTGGAAGCGCCGTCCGCAAGGAAAACTCGGCGTACCGCCGCTGCGCCATGACCTGCCGAAATGGAAAACCGCGATGGTGATCATGTTCGCCCTGGCGGTGGCCTTTCCATTGGTGGGCGCTTCGCTGGTGGTAGTGTGGGTGCTGGATCGTGTACTGCTGTCGCGTTTCACCCGGCAGACTGAAAGCGCCTCATCTTCATCTTGAAACAGGCGAGATGCGCGGGGCGAAAGGCACTGTAAACTCCCCGCGCATCACCTCAGCCCCATCGCGAGCAAGCTCGCTCCCACAGGGATTGCGTAAGACCTGTGGGAGCGAGCTTGCTCGCGATGGGGCCCTTGGCATCACCTCAAGAGTCACTGCATGTCCTCGCTGAACCTCACAAACCTCACCTGGTCCCCACTGGGCCACGGCCATTGCCACCATCAGTTCCAGCTCCGTGATGCCTCGCTACACGTGGCTGCCGGTGAGTTCGTCGGGCTGATCGGCCCCAACGGCAGTGGCAAGACCAGCCTGTTGCGTTGTGCCTGGCGCTTCAGCAAACCGCAAAGCGGTGAGGTCAGACTCGATCACCACAACGTCTGGAAGCAATCCTCGCGCTGGTGCGCGCAACGCATCGCCGTGGTCTTGCAAGAGTTCCCCGACGCCTTCGGCCTGACCGTCGAGGAAGTGGTCGCCATGGGCCGCACGCCGCACAAAGGCTTGTTCGATGGCGACACCCTTGAAGACCGCGATCTTATCAATCAGGCCCTGGAATCTGTCGGTCTCAAGGGCTTCGAAAACCACGGCTTCGCCACCCTCTCCGGTGGTGAAAAACAGCGGGTCATCCTCGCCCGCGCACTGGCTCAGCAACCACAGTTGCTGATACTCGACGAGCCAACCAACCACCTCGATCCGCGTTATCAGCTTGAGCTTTTGAAGCTGGTCAAGCGCTTGAACATCGGCACCCTGGCGAGCATCCACGACCTCAATCTGGCGGCGGCTTTTTGTGATCGGCTGTACGTGATCAACCATGGTCGTATCGTCGCCAGCGGCACACCGAAAGAAGTCCTGACGGCTGCGCTGCTGCGCAATGTGTTCGGCGTCGAAGCGCTGATCGATGAGCATCCACTGCACGGCTACCCACGAATCACCTGGATAACCCAACCATGACTTTGCGTTCCCTGCTGCGCTGCGGCCTCTCTCTCGTGATGCTGCTGGGCTGCACCCAGGCATTGGCCGAAGCCACCCGTTACCCGCTGACAATCAAAAGCTGCAACCGCGAGGTGACCTTCAAGCAGGCACCGCAACACGCCCTCAGCCACGACATCAACATGACCCAGATGATGCTCGCCCTCGGCCTCAAACCACAAATGGCCGGTTACAGCGGCATCAGTGGCTGGAAGGCCGTGACGCCCGAGATGCACAGCATTCTCGAAGGCCTGCCGGAACTGGCGGCCAAGTACCCGTCGGTGGAAACCCTGCTCAATGCCAACGTCGATTTCTTCTTCGCCGGCTGGGACTACGGTATGCGTATCGGCGGCGATCTCACGCCACAAACCCTGCAACCGCTGGGCATCAATGTGTATGAGCTGAGCGAGTCCTGCGCCTTCGTGATGAAGCGTCCACCGGCCAGCCTCGAAGACACCTATAACGACCTGCGAAACCTCGGCAGAATCTTCGACATACAGGACCGCGCCAATGCCCTGATCGCCAACATGCAGGCGCAAGTGGCGGACATTGGTAAAGGCCTGCCCGCGGAAAAACCGCGGGTCTTCCTGTACGACAGCGGCGAAGACCGGGCCATGACCTCGGGGCGCCTGGGCATGCCGCAAGCACTGATCGACGCCGCTGGCGGGCGCAATGTTCTGGAGGATGTCGACGCGAGCTGGACCCGGGTCAATTGGGAAACCGTGGTCGAGCGCAATCCGCAGGTGATCGTGATCGTCGACTACAGCGAAGTCACCGCAGAGCAGAAGATTCAATTTCTGCTGGACAACAAAGCCCTGCAATCGGTGGATGCGATCAAGCACCGGCGCTTCATCGTCATTCCTTACGTGCAGGCCACGCCGGGGATCGATAACGCGCTGGCGGTCGCAACCCTGGCCAAGGGTTTCCACGGCGAATGATCAACCGTCGCTACGCCCTGTTGTTGATCGCCCTCGGTGCGCTGTTGCTGGTGTCGTGCGTGGTGTCCCTGGGTTTCGGCCCGGCACGGGTGCCGGTGGACGTGGTGTGGCGCATCCTGTTGTACAAACTGTTCGGATTAGCTGTGCCGGACTGGAACCCCGGACAAGAGTATATCGTCTGGCTGATCCGCGTCCCGCGCATGCTGCTCGGCGCGCTGGTGGGCGCCGGCCTGGCATTGATCGGCGCGGTGCTGCAAGCGGTCACGCGCAACCCCTTGGCTGACCCGCATTTACTCGGCGTCACGTCCGGTGCGACGTTGGGCGCAGTGATTGTGGTGCTGCATGTCGGTGAGATCGCTGGCCGGCTGAGCTTGCCAATCGCGGCATTTATCGGTGCATTGCTGAGCATGCTGGTGGTGCTGATGATCGCCAGTCGCCACGGTCGCCTCGACAGTGATCGTTTGTTGTTATGCGGTGTGGCGGTGTCATTCGTGATGATGGCGATTGCCAATTTACTGCTGTTCCTGGGCGACCATCGTGCCAGTTCGGCGGTGATGTTCTGGATGCTCGGCGGGCTCGGGTTGGCACGCTGGGAGCTGCTGGCGGTGCCGACAGCCAGTGTGTTGCTCGGACTGATTTTGCTGTTGGGTATGGCGCGACCGCTGAATGCGTTGATGGCCGGTGAACAGACGGCGGTGACCCTGGGCCTGAATGCGCGCACCGTGCGCCTGCGGGTGTTTTTGATTGCGTCACTGATGACCGGGGTGCTGGTGTCGATCAGCGGCTCGATCGGTTTTGTCGGGCTGATGGTGCCGCACATTGCGCGGCGTCTGGTCGGGGCCGAACACCGACGTGTGCTGCCGGTGTGCGTGGTGCTCGGCAGTGTATTCCTCGTTTGGGTCGACGTCGCCGCCCGGACACTGATCGCTCCGGAAGACCTTCCTATCGGCGTCGCCACCGCTGCGATTGGCGGGTTGTTCTTCATCGGCCTGATGCGCCGCCGCTGATTCACACAGATCAAGCCCGCCCCCACATTTGATTTGTGTTGCTCATAAAATCCGCGCCCCAATGTGACGCACCTCAGCGCACCAGACCACTGACCATGTCCTCTCATGGTGCGCTTGAGAACCGTGCAACCGCTCTGGAACGACGTTTCCCTGCCTTTTGCCGACCGGGCACAGCCCTTGCAAAACACACCTTCAGTAGTCCGCATCTGCCAACCATAAAAAACTTTAACGTTCATGGAGATCGCACAATGAAGCGTCGCAGCTTGATCAAGGCTTTCACACTCTCGGCATCCATTGCCGCGATGGGCATGACCTGGACCGTCCAGGCCGCCGAGACCATCAAGGTCGGTATTCTGCATTCGTTGTCCGGAACCATGGCGATCTCCGAAACGTCGTTGAAAGACATGGCGCTGATGACCATCGACGAGATCAATGCCAAGGGCGGCGTGAACGGCAAGATGCTCGAGCCGGTGGTGGTCGACCCGGCCTCGAACTGGCCGCTGTTCGCCGAGAAGGGTCGTCAGTTGCTGACCCAGGACAAGGTCGCCGTGGTGTTTGGTTGCTGGACTTCCGTGTCGCGCAAATCGGTACTGCCGGTGTTCGAAGAACTCAACGGCTTGCTGTTCTACCCGGTGCAATATGAAGGCGAAGAAATGTCGCCAAACGTCTTCTACACCGGCGCTGCGCCGAACCAGCAGGCGATCCCTGCCGTTGAATACCTGATGAGCGAAGAAGGCGGCAGTGCCAAACGCTACTTCCTGCTCGGCACCGATTACGTCTACCCGCGCACCACCAACAAGATCCTGCGTTCGTTCCTGCACTCCAAAGGCGTGGCCGACAAGGACATCGAAGAGGTTTACACCCCGTTCGGTCATAGCGACTACCAGACCATCGTCGCCAACATCAAAAAATTCTCGGCGGGCGGCAAGACCGCGGTTATCTCCACCGTCAACGGCGACTCCAACGTGCCGTTCTATAAAGAACTGGCCAACCAGGGCCTGAAAGCCACCGACGTTCCGGTCGTGGCGTTCTCGGTCGGCGAAGAAGAACTGCGCGGCATCGACACCAAGCCACTGGTGGGTAACCTGGCGGCGTGGAACTACTTCGAATCGGTCGAGAACCCGGTGAACAAGAAGTTCGTCGATGACTGGAAAGTCTACGCGAAGAAACACAACCTGCCGGGCGCCGACAAGGCGGTGACCAACGACCCGATGGAGGCCACTTATGTCGGCATCCACATGTGGGCGCAAGCGGCGGAAAAAGCCAAATCCACCGACGTCGACAAAGTCCGCGAAGCCCTGGCCGGCCAGACCTTTGCCGCGCCGTCCGGCTACACCCTGACCATGGACAAGACCAACCACCACCTGCACAAGCCGGTGATGATCGGCGAAATCCAGTCTGACGGTCAGTTCAACGTGGTGTGGCAGACCGAAGGCCCAATCCGCGCCCAGCCGTGGAGCCCGTTCATCCCGGGCAACGACAAGAAGCCGGAGTATGCGGTGAAGAGCAACTAAGCCATTGGGTGTCGGGCTTGAAGACACTTTTCGAGCCCGACAAAAATCCCTGTGGGAGCGAGCTTGCTCGCGATGAGGGCGGAACATTCAACATTTCTGTGACTGAACCACCGCTATCGCGAGCAAGCTCGCTCCCACAATGTCCGCGTCAAGGCGACTATTTATGCCCACCGCCCTTTATCGCTTCATCTTGACCATTGCAATGCTGTTGCCGATGGCCGCCCACGCCGGTGACGCCGAAGACTTCGTCACCGCCAATCCCGCGCAGCAAGCCAGACTGCTGGAAGCCTGGGCCGCACAACCCGATCCGGCCCGTATCGAGTTGATCAACGCCCTGCAACAAGGCGAATTGACCATCGACGGCCAACCAAAAAACCTGCGCCTGAACAACCGCCTGCGGGGTCTGATCGACACGGCCCTGGCCAGTCATCAGTTGCTCGCCACCGACACCAAAATCCGTCTGGCCGCCGCGCAGCAACTGCAAAAAAGCGCCAAGCCGGCGCAGTTGAAATTCCTCGATCAGCAACTCGCCAGCGAACAGGACGAACACGTTCACGCAGCATTGAGCCTCGCCCTGGCCAACCTGCAACTGGTGGATGCCGACCCGGCTGTACGACTGGCCGCTGTGCGCTTGCTCGGCGAAACCGGCGACCCGCTGGCCCGCACCCGCCTCGAAGGCTTGCTCGAACCTGACGTTGAAGCCGATGCCAATGTACGCACTGCGGCCGAAACCAGCCTCGCTCAAGTCAAACGCAAACTGCTGGTCGGCGAGATGCTCGGCCAGGCATTCAGCGGTATGTCGCTGGGCTCGATTCTGCTGCTCGCCGCCCTCGGTCTGGCGATCACTTTCGGCCTGCTCGGCGTGATCAACATGGCCCACGGTGAGATGCTGATGCTCGGCGCCTACTCGACCTATGTGGTGCAACTGATGTTCCAGCGCTTGGCTCCGCAGGCCATCGAGTTCTATCCGCTGATCGCGCTGCCCGTGGCGTTTTTCGTCACCGCTGCCATCGGCATGGCGCTGGAGCGCACGGTGATTCGCCACCTCTATGGACGGCCACTGGAAACCCTGCTCGCCACCTGGGGCATCAGCCTCATGCTGATCCAACTGGTTCGACTGGTGTTCGGCGCCCAGAACGTCGAAGTGGCTAACCCGGCCTGGCTGTCGGGCGGAATTCAAGTACTGCCCAATCTCGTGCTGCCCTATAACCGCATCGTCATCATTGCCTTTGCCTTGTTTGTGGTGGTGCTCACGTGGCTGTTGCTGAACAAGACTCGCCTGGGTCTCAACGTGCGCGCAGTCACCCAGAACCGCAACATGGCCGCCTGCTGCGGCGTCCCGACCGGACGCGTGGACATGCTTGCCTTTGGCCTCGGCTCGGGCATCGCCGGCCTCGGTGGCGTGGCCCTCAGCCAGATCGGCAACGTCGGCCCGGACCTCGGCCAGAGCTACATCATCGACTCGTTCCTGGTGGTGGTGCTCGGCGGTGTCGGTCAGTTGGCCGGTAGCGTACTGGCGGCGTTTGGCTTAGGGATCGCCAACAAGATTCTCGAACCGCAGATCGGTGCCGTGCTCGGCAAGATCCTCATCCTCGCGCTGATCATTCTGTTCATCCAGAAACGTCCGCAAGGCCTCTTCGCACTCAAAGGACGGGTGATCGACTGATGAACCAGCCCCTGATGCTCAATGCCACACAAAAGGCCGGCCCTAAAGTCACGATTGCCGTCGGTGTGGTGATCCTCGTTCTGTTGCTGGCATTGCCGCTGCTGTCGCTGTTACCGGCGGACAGTACGCTGCATGTCTCCGCCTACACGCTAACGCTGGTGGGCAAGATTCTTTGCTACGCCATCGTCGCACTGGCGCTCGATCTGGTCTGGGGTTATGCCGGCCTGCTGTCCCTCGGCCACGGCCTGTTCTTCGCCCTCGGTGGTTATGCCATGGGCATGTACCTGATGCGCCAGGCCTCGGGCGATGGTTTGCCGGCGTTCATGACGTTCCTGTCGTGGACCGAAATGCCATGGTTCTGGACCGGCACCAGCAGCTTCCTCTGGACCCTGTGCCTGGTGGTATTGGCGCCGGGGTTACTGGCGTTGGTGTTCGGCTTCTTCGCCTTTCGTTCGCGGATCAAGGGCGTGTATTTCTCGATCATGACCCAGGCCCTGACCTTCGCCGGCATGTTGCTGTTCTTCCGCAACGAAACCGGGTTTGGCGGCAACAACGGCTTCACCAACTTCCGCACCATTCTTGGCTTCGGCATCACGGAACCGGGCACCCGCGCGGTGCTGTTTTTCGCCACCGTGCTGTTGCTGGTGGCGAGCCTGTTCATCGGCTGGCGCCTGGCGCAGAGCAAGTTCGGCCGGGTACTGACCGCGTTGCGCGATGCGGAAAACCGCCTGATGTTCTGCGGCTACGATCCGCGCGGGTTCAAGCTGTTTGTCTGGGTGTTGAGCGCGGTGTTGTGTGGCCTGGCCGGTGCGCTGTACGTGCCGCAAGTGGGGATCATCAACCCGAGCGAGATGTCGCCGACCAACTCCATCGAAGCCGCGGTGTGGGTGGCCCTTGGCGGTCGCGGCACCTTGATCGGTCCGCTACTCGGCGCCGGCGTGGTCAACGGCATGAAGAGCTGGTTCACCGTGGCCTTCCCCGAGTACTGGCTGTTCTTCCTCGGCGCGCTGTTCATCGTCGTGACCCTGTACCTGCCCAAGGGTGTGATCGGCCTGTTGAAGAAAAGAGGTGAGCAATGAGAATCACTGCAACCGCTGAATTCATGCTCGAACCGGCTTTTTTTCCTGTGGAGCCCAACAAGGATGCCGGCAGCAGCCGCGATGCCATCGGCCTCGGCCAGCGTGTCGGCCCCGGCCTCAACACCCGCCACGGCACCATCCTGACCCTGGAAGACATCAGCGTCAGCTTCGACGGCTTCCGCGCGCTGAACAATCTGAACCTGTACATCGGCGTCGGCGAACTGCGCTGCATCATTGGCCCCAACGGCGCGGGCAAGACTACGCTGATGGACGTGATCACCGGCAAGACCCGTCCCAGTCACGGCAAGGCCTGGTACGGCGAAACCCTGGACCTGACGCAAATGAGCGAAGTGCAGATCGCCCAGGCGGGTATCGGCCGCAAGTTCCAGAAGCCAACGGTGTTCGAAGCCCTGACGGTGTTCGAGAACCTGGAACTGGCGCAGAAAACCGACAAATCCGTTTGGGCCAGCCTGCGGGCGCGCTTGAACGGCGAGCAGAAAAACCGCATCGACGAAGTGCTGGAGACCATTCGCCTGACTTCCTCGGTCAATCGCCCGGCGGGCCTGTTGTCCCACGGCCAGAAGCAGTTCCTGGAGATCGGCATGTTGTTGATGCAGGACCCGCAATTGCTGCTGCTCGACGAACCGGTCGCGGGCATGACCGATGCTGAAACCGAATTCACCGCCGAACTGTTCAAGACCCTGGCCGGCAAGCACTCGCTGATGGTGGTGGAGCACGATATGGGCTTCGTCGGTTCGATTGCCGACCACGTTACTGTGCTGCATCAGGGCAGTGTGCTGGCCGAAGGATCACTGGAGCAGGTGCAGGACAACGAGCGGGTGATCGAGGTGTATCTCGGTCGCTGATTTGTATCCCTTGTAGGAGCTGTCGAGTGAAACGAGGCTGCGATCTTTTGATCTGTCTTTTGAAGATCAAAAGATCGCAGCCTTCGGCAGCTCCTACGGGGATTTGAGGAGTATTTGAAAATGCTGCAAGTCGACAAACTGCACCAGTATTACGGCGGAAGCCACATCCTGCGCGGCCTGACATTTGACGTGAAGGTCGGCGAAGTCACCTGCCTGCTCGGGCGTAACGGCGTAGGCAAGACCACCCTGCTCAAATGCCTGATGGGTTTGCTGCCGCCCAAGGAGGGCGCAGTGAACTGGGAAGGTAAACCGATCACTACGTTCAAGCCGCACCAGCGTGTGCATGCCGGCATCGCTTACGTACCGCAGGGCCGGGAAATCTTCGGCCGCCTGACCGTGGAAGAAAACCTGCTGATGGGGCTGTCGCGCTTTCCCGGCAGCGAAGCCAGGGAAGTCCCTGCCTTCATCTACGAACTGTTCCCGGTGCTGCTGCAAATGAAGCAACGGCGCGGCGGCGACCTGTCCGGTGGCCAGCAACAGCAACTGGCCATTGGCCGGGCGCTGGCCAGCCGCCCTCGTCTGCTGATCCTCGACGAGCCCACCGAAGGCATCCAGCCGTCGGTAATCAAGGAGATCGGTGCCGTGATCAAAAAACTCGCAGCCCGGGGCGACATGGCGATTCTGCTGGTGGAGCAGTTCTACGATTTCGCCGCCGAACTGGCTGACCAGTACCTGGTGATGTCCCGAGGCGAGATCGTGCAACAGGGTCGCGGAGAAAATATGGAAGCCGAGGGTGTGCGCGGTCTGGTTACGATCTAATCTTTAGCGACCTAACGATAATTAGAAATCATGAATTTACCTGCCCAAACAACGCTGTTCACCCCGAGCTGGCACGCCGAGCTGGAGCTGGGTTACGCCCGCTTCGGCGATAGCACACGTCCGGTCCAGCGCCGCCACTTGGGCCCGCTGCGGGTACAGAAGCATCTGTATGCCGAAGGGCCTGAAGTCTGCCAACACATCATCGTCCACCCGCCAGGCGGGATTGCCGGCGGTGATCGGCTGGATATTTCAGCCCGCGTCGAGCGCGATGCCTGGGCACAAATCACCAGCCCCGGCGCGGCCAAGTGGTATCGCGCCGCCGGCCCCGCCTATCAGCAGCTGAAGTTGAAGGTGGCAGCCGGTGCGACACTGGAATGGCTGCCCCAGGAGACGATCATTTTCAGCGCGGCCCAGGCTGAACTCAGCACCTGCATCGACCTTGAAGGCGATGCACGGCTGTTCTATTGGGACGTCGTGGCGCTGGGCCGGCCGGCCAGTGGCGAGCGCTTCGACCTTGGGCACTTCCAGGCACATCTGGATATCCGCCGCGACGGCCAGTTGCTCTGGCATGAACGCCAGCGCGTTGTCGGGGCGGACGGCTTGCTCGATTCGCCCATCGGGCTGGACGGGCAACCGGTGTTTGCGACGTTGTTGGTGACGGGTGAGATCGATAGCGAACTGCTGGAAACCTGCCGCTCGCTGCCCGACGACGTGCGCGGGGATTTGACCCAATTGCCGGGGTTGCTGGTTGCCCGATGCCTGGCCAGTGAAGCGCTGTTGGCGCGGGGATGGCTGATTGAATTGTGGCGACTGCTCAGGCCGGCGTTGCTCGGTCGCGAAGCGGTCCCCCCCAGAATATGGAGCACCTGAGTATGCATACCCTGTAGGAGCTGCCGAAGGCTGCGATCTTTTGATCTTGATCTTCAGCGGCACGGGAAAGACCGGGATCAAAAGATCGCAGCCTCGTTGCACTCGTCAGCTCCTACAGTCCTGTGGGTTGCAAGATTTGACACCTTTTTAACTGCCGATTATGGATCTCAAACGATGGACCTGACCCCACGCGAAAAAGACAAGCTGCTGATCTTCACCGCAGGCCTGGTGGCCGAGCGGCGTTTGGCTCGCGGCGTGAAACTCAATTACCCGGAAGCCATGGCCTACATCTGCGCCGCGCTGCTTGAAGGCGCACGCGACGGGCAGACGGTGGCCGAGCTGATGCACTTCGGAACCACCCTGCTGACCCGCGAACAAGTGATGGAAGGAATCCCGGAAATGATCCCGGAAGTCCAGGTCGAGGCCACCTTCCCCGACGGCACCAAACTGGTCACCGTCCACCAACCCATCGCCTGAGGCCGCGCCATGACTTACCACATCCGCGATGCCGTGCATGCCGATCTGCCGGCCATCCGCGACATCTACAACGACGCGGTGCTCAACACCACGGCGATCTGGAACGAGCACGCGGTCGACCTCGACAACCGCCAGGCCTGGTTCAACGCCCGGCAATCCCAGGCTTATCCGATTCTGGTGATCGTCGATGCCGACGACACGGTGCTCGGGTACGCCTCGTTCGGCGACTGGCGGCCCTTCGACGGTTTCCGCCACACCGTCGAGCACTCGGTCTATGTGCGCAGCGACCAGCGCGGCAACGGCCTCGGCCCGCAACTGATGCAAGCGCTGATCGAACGCGCCAAAGGCTGCGACAAGCACGTGATGGTCGCGGCTATCGAAAGCGCTAACGCTGCCTCCATTCGCTTGCATGAGCGCATCGGCTTTATCACCACCGGGCAAATGCCGCAGGTCGGCACCAAGTTCGGTCGCTGGCTGGACCTGACCTTCATGCAACTGACCCTGAATCCCGGCGCGCAGCCGCCAAGCATCAACCAGGAGTAATCCCCGATGAACGCCGCCCAACTGCGACGCGTCAACGTAGAAAGCTTTGCGCATTATCGTCAGGGCCTGATCGACCTGCTGCTCGATGCCGTCGGCTATGGCGCCAGTGTCGGCTTCATGGCTGAACTCGATGCCATCCAGGCGCGTGCGTATTTCGATGAGGTTCAGGAGAACCTGAACAAGGGCAATGTGTTGCTGTGGGTGGTGGTCAAGGACGAACAGGTCCAGGCCAGCGTGCAGTTGGGTTTGTGCCAGAAAGCCAACGGCCTGAACCGCGCCGAAGTGCAGAAGCTGCTGGTGCGCGAACATGCGCGGCGTCGCGGTCTGGGCCAGCAACTGATGAGTGCCCTGGAGGCGGCCGCCCTGCAGCACAAGCGCGGAATGCTTTATCTCGACACCGAAGCCGGCTCGCCCGCCGAAGACTTCTACCAATCGCTGGGCTATACCCGCGCCGGTGAAATTCCCGATTACGCCTGCGACCCGAGCGGCCGCTATAAGCCGACTGCCCTCTACTACAAGATTCTCCAAGGAGCCCATTGATGATTCCCGGTGAATACCAGATCCAGCCAGGCGAGATCGAGCTCAACGTCGGTCGGCGCACGATCAGTCTGAAAGTGGCCAACAGTGGTGATCGGCCGATCCAGGTCGGCTCGCATTACCACTTTTTCGAAACCAACGACGCGCTGTCGTTCGACCGCAACGCCAGTCGTGGTATGCGCCTGAACATCCCGGCTGGCACGGCGGTGCGTTTCGAACCGGGGCAGACCCGTGAGGTGGAGTTGGTGGATTTGGCGGGGCATCGTCGGGTGTTCGGCTTTGCCGGGCGAATCATGGGTGACCTCGACTGACAAATGCGGTGCTCCCAAAAGATCGCAGCCTCGCTTCGCTCGACAGCTCCTACAGGGACCGGGCGCGCGAATGCTGTGTGAACACCCGTAGGAGCTGCCGAGCGCAGCGAGGCTGCGATAGCGAGTAATGCGAGCGGTCTCCAAATCAATTGAATCCCAAGGCAAGCGCATGAAAATCTCAAGACAAGCCTACGCCGACATGTTCGGTCCCACCGTCGGTGACAAGGTTCGCCTGGCCGATACCGAGTTGTGGATCGAAGTGGAACAGGACTTCACCACCTACGGCGAAGAAGTGAAATTCGGTGGCGGCAAAGTCATCCGCGACGGCCAGGGTCAGAGCCAGTTACTGGCCGCCGAGGTCGTCGATACCCTGATCACCAACGCGCTGATCATCGATCACTGGGGCATCGTCAAGGCCGATGTCGGCCTCAAGGACGGGCGCATCGCGGCGATCGGCAAGGCCGGCAACCCGGACATCCAGCCCAACGTCAACATCGCCATTGGCGCCAGCACTGAAGTGATCGCCGGTGAAGGCATGATCCTCACCGCCGGCGGCATCGATACCCACATCCACTTCATCTGCCCACAGCAGATCGAAGAGGCGTTGATGAGCGGCGTTACCACCATGATCGGCGGCGGCACCGGGCCGGCCACCGGCACCAATGCGACCACGTGCACCTCCGGGCCATGGCACCTGGCGCGCATGCTTCAGGCTGCCGACGCGTTCCCGATGAACATCGGCCTGACCGGCAAGGGTAACGCCAGCCTGCCGGAGCCGTTGATCGAACAGGTCAAGGCCGGCGCCATCGGCCTCAAGCTCCACGAAGACTGGGGCACCACGCCGGCGAGCATCGACAATTGCCTGAGCGTGGCCGATCAGTACGATGTGCAGGTGGCGATCCACACCGACACCCTCAACGAGTCGGGCTTCGTCGAAACCACCCTCGCCGCCTTCAAGGGCCGCACCATTCACACCTATCACACCGAAGGTGCCGGTGGCGGTCACGCGCCGGACATCATCAAGGCCTGCGGTTTTGCCAACGTACTACCGAGCTCCACCAACCCGACCCGGCCGTTCACCCGCAACACCATCGACGAACACCTCGACATGCTGATGGTCTGCCACCACCTCGACCCGAGCATTGCCGAAGACGTGGCCTTCGCCGAAAGCCGCATTCGTCGCGAGACGATTGCCGCCGAAGACATCCTCCACGACCTCGGCGCGTTCTCGATGATCAGCTCCGACAGCCAGGCCATGGGCCGCGTCGGCGAAGTCATCACGCGCACCTGGCAGACCGCCGACAAAATGAAAAAGCAGCGTGGCCCATTGCCCGCTGACGGCGAAGGCAACGACAACTTCCGCGCCAAGCGCTACATCGCCAAATACACCATCAACCCGGCGATCACCCACGGCATCAGCCATGAAGTCGGCTCGGTGGAAGTGGGTAAATGGGCCGATCTGGTGCTCTGGCGCCCGGCGTTTTTCGGCGTGAAACCGACGCTGATTCTCAAGGGTGGTGCCATTGCGGCCAGCCTGATGGGCGACGCCAATGCCTCTATCCCGACGCCACAACCGGTGCATTACCGCCCGATGTTCGCCAGCTTCGGCGGTTCGCTGCACGCCACCAGCATGACCTTTATCAGCCAGGCTGCACAGAAGGCCGGACTGCCTGAAGCCTTGGGTTTGAAGAAAAAAATCGCCGTGGTCAAAGGTTGCCGCGACGTGCAGAAAACCGACCTGATCCACAACGACTACCTGCCGAATATTGACGTCGATCCGCAGACCTATCAGGTCAAGGCTGACGGCGTATTGCTGTGGTGTGAGCCGGCGGAAAGCTTGCCGATGGCCCAGCGCTATTTCCTGTTCTGAGCAATGAAAGAAGCCCCGGACGCCAGGCGTTCGGGGCTTGCGGGTCAGCTACCGATTTTGGTGTTCACCTTGTCCAGTTTGGCTCGGCCCAGAGCCTGCCGGGTCAACGTTTTTTCGAGCGCCTTGATGGCCTGAAATATGTCTTCATCCTCAGCGTTTTCCAGCCTCAGCTTGAGGGCATCGAATTCCTGCCGATAGGTCGTTTCCATGAAGGTTTGCCAGATCGGTTGCTCAAGGATCCGCTCAGTCAGCAACCCCCCTTCTTCCAGAGCCAGCACACGTTGGCAGGCCGCCTCGATCATCTCCTTGCTCACCTTGGAAATAGCCCGAAACTGCATGCCTCGCGCTTGCCATGGCAGATCCAGGCGTTCCGCCAGATCCGTCATGTAAGCCAAATGCACCTCGACTTCATCGATGGTTCCACCTTCAGTTCCGGGGCGATAAAAGGTTTCTCCGGCCCGCAAGCGCTCAGCAACACGCTCGCGGGCAATCCTGCCCAGTTCGTCCAGACGCGACTTGCCCCTCGCCAGTTGCAGCAGCTCGGCTTCCACCAGCCCCGGATTGGCCAATGCACGGGCCTCGTGCACTAATACCTCGACGCCCATGGCATTGAACAACTGAGTGCCGCCATCGACACAGTTGGTGGTGCTGGTCGCCTCGGCAAACAGCTTTTCCCGTAACTCGGTTCTTTCGGCCATGGCCTCGAGCATGCGCCAAACTTTGGCGGTGAGTTCGGTACGATAACTTTTGTCGTCGGCCTTGAAATCATAGGACTCGGTCAAGCGCCGGATTCTATTGAAAAACGGCAGCGAGCCATACTCGTCTTCGACGTTGTCCCAGATCTCCTGTTTCGCATTCCATTCTGCGTTGCTCAGCCCTTCTCCCCATTCGGAACTGTCGAGAACACTGCGTGGGGGATAGGCTCGATCAGGGTCCAGACCGATCGATTCGATGTACGTGCGCACCCGTTCAAGGTTCTCGGGCGAAATCCAGCCCTCCTCACGAGTAAAGAATGTGCGCGCCAGCAACTCCGCGCGGAAGGAACCGGGCGCCATTTCGGGAATTTGCGTGAGCACGTTGAACTCAAGGTTCAGATAAATGCTGCGCGGGCGATTCCGGCCAAAGTAACCCGTGGGCCAGGTATTGAGCTGGCAATGTTCAAGGGTTATCGCCTGCAAGCTGGGCATACGACTGACATCAGGCGGCAAGCGCAACGGGTTGTTGTCCAGACGCAACAGGCGCAAGCGGGTCAGTCCCCTGAGGTGGGCGATCCCCTCGTTGTCCAGGGAGATGTTGTTATCGCTGAGCACCAGATGAGTCAGCTGGCGCATGTTGCCGATCTCTTGAGGAAACAGGGTCAATCTGTTTTGCGTCATGTTCAACTGGCGCAATTGCCGGAATGGCCGCAGGAATCCGACCTGTTCATTACGCAGTCGTACGTTGTTCAGACTGAGTTCGGTGACGTGATCAAAACTGGCCGCCAGTTCAGGTATCGTCGCCAAATGCCTGTCCAGAGGGAAACCATCCAGATTCAATGCTTGCGGCGCCACGATTCCGGGGGCCTCAACGCCCGCCGGTCCGGTGCGCTGCCAGCAGCGGCGGAGTTTCGCGTAGAGATCGGTTCTGGATTGCCACTCCGCGGCTCCGTCGGCTGTAAGGCGCCAGGATTGGGTAGGTTGGTTGACCCAACGACGCATTGAATCATTGAAGCGGTTGAACTCGGTTTCCAACGCAGTCAGTCGCTGGTTGGCCCAATCACCAAAATCGTTCAGAAGCGCCTGTACCTGACTGTCATCCAGGCCTGGATAGAGTGTTTCTGTGCGAAATCGCAAAAGATCCGTGTCTTGTGAGTACATCCTGTAAGGGCGCATTCCGCCACGCAAACGCATGACCTGCGGGTCGTAAGCAGGCTTGCGTATCGGATGATCCAGCAGGGTTTTCGAGAACGTGTCGTGTGACAGCGGCGATTGTTTAACAGCCTGACGCAGTTGCGCCCCCTGATTGATCTCAAACCCCAGCGTTTTGCGGTCGGCATCGGGCAAGGCATGCAGCAATGCCCCGTGCAGATCGTCCGCTCCATGCAGATGGCCACCCTCATGGTCGTAAGCTTCATAGCGCCCGTCTTCGCGCATGACCAACACCTTGCGCACCGAGGCATCGACCGGACCAACGCTGTCATGCAGTGCGCCGGTGAAGGAGAACGCACGGACTTCGATGCGCATCTCCTTTGGCCATTTCGGCCAGTTTGCCAGGGTATGCAGCGCCAGCCGGTCGGTGTCGGCATTGCTCAATCCGTCTAGATAAAGCCCTTCATAGGCGCGACTCAAACGCAAGCCGAACACAGACTTGCGCGCCATTTCGCGCAAGCGCAACGGGATCCGTCTGTTTCGGGTCAACTTCAACAACTCGGCTTCAGCGGCATCGTCCAGCAGGGCTTGTGCGGCGGCGTTCGACAGCTCCGGAAAATCCCGCTTCAGCAGGTTTATCCGTGCATCGCTGGTGGTTTCCCGGGCCTCGTACAACGTATCGAACAGTGTTTTTTGGCTGTCTTGCGCCTGGCGAGCGATGCGTTTTTGCAGCTCGGCAATACGCGCCGAGCGTTCTTTCGCAACTTCACTGCCGAACCAGTCCTGCAATTGCGCCTCGCTGAGGGCGTCAACCACTCGTGTCGGCAGTCGGCCTTCGCAAACATCGGCCCGGGAAATGTTGAGGGTATTTTCAGGCGTAGCCTCAGCTGCACCGAAATTCAGTGACGGTCGGCCCGAAGCGGCATCGGCTTTCAGCACCAGGGCCCTGGATTCTGGCCAGCCATGTAACGCAGTAACAAACCCCGTCACTTTCTCCGACAGTTCCTGCGGCACCTGACCATTCAGGATTTGCGCACTGAGCTTGTCGGCGTCCGCGTAAGCCTTGAAGCGCTTCAGCGTGTCCATGAGCAAGGGCGCCGGTGGATCATTTTCGACATGCATACGACGTAGTACGCCTTCCTCGACACCGCTGACATGCCGCACCTGCTCCAGCACTTCGTCACTGATCCCATCCACTGATGGACCGAGACGCCGCAACAGCTTGCCCTTGTCCCATTCCATCGGTTGTTCGAACTCCGTGTGCCAGGCGCCAGCACCGTTGTGTTCGATGTTCGGCTGATAGGCATCCGGCCGCCTGGGATGTTGCAGTCGAGGCTGTCCGGTGAGCGGATCCTCCTTGAGCACGAATTGCTTGCCCTCGAGCGGCAGCACTTTGCGCCCGTCATGCTCGATGACGCCGAGGTCATCGGGCGTTGCGGTTTCGGGCAGCGTCAGGCGGTGCTCATAAGGTGCATGATCGGGTTTGATCAGACGCGTTTTTCCGTTGGGCAGTTCCACCGGTTTAAGGCTGTCGATCAGGGGGGATGGTCTGATCGGCGTGGGGCCTTTGGGCAGCACGTGCCCAATGAACATCAGGGCCAATTGCGCACCGTTGAGCAAGAAACTGTTGATGTGCGCCGCGCCCTCTTCGACGTCACCCTTGCTCCAGTCTTCAATGCCCTCGACCAGCTCCGCCAGCAATTGCGCGGCCATCAGGCCCAGCATGGCCGGCCCCAGCACCGGCACCAGCATTGCACCAAAGTTGAACACGTTCCAGGCGATGTCCAGATAGCCGCTCAGGCGTTTCCAGCGAGCGTTGGCGTCTTCGTCATCGGTCGGCACCGCGATCAATCGGGCATCGGCGATGGCTTTGTCGCGGCGCTCACGAAACAGACGGTCCCACAGGTCGTCGCTGATCAGATGAGTGACAGGTTCCGCATCAGGGTTTTCGACCGGCGTTTCTCGCCACCATGGCCCCATATCCAGCGGTTCGCGCTGTTGCCAGGTGATGGTTTTGAGCCGTTCATTAACCCGGCTGAAAAAAATCGCCTTGTCTTTCTGTGCGACAAAACGACTGAAAAACCCCTGGTAGTCACTTTCACGCAGTTGGCCGATCAGCGTTTTCATGAAGTCGGTGAGCGAGGCATATTCCTTCAGCGGATGGTCCGGGTCATCCGGTACCCAGGCGATCAGATGCCCGCTCAGCCGATTCTGGCGGTAGATTTCGTCCTTGCGCAGCATCTCTTCCACCACGCCTTTCGGGCCGTTGGCGAAAAAAGCCTTGAGCAGGCGAAAGGTATCGAGGCCATTGGGTAGCGAGGACGTTGCCCGTCGGGAGAAATCAAGCCAATGCTTGCGTGCATCGGGCGTCAGGCCATCAATGGCCTTTTTGACCGCTGTAGGTTCGGCCACCGCACTGAACAGCACAACGCCGGTCATCTGGCAGCCCATAAGCGACAAACGATGACTTTGCAACGGACGGCCATACCACTGGATATCAGACTTGCCGTCGATCAATCCGCCGATCGTTGCGTAACCGTGCAGGCCGATATCGCCCTTGAGATACGCCGTCGTCGACGCCAGTTTGAGGGCCGCTTTGTCACTGGCGATCGAATGCTCCTTGAGCAGGCGAGCGGCATTGGCATCTGCGGGGGTGAGCAATGACTTGATGTGGGTCTGGTATTGTCCGCCAATGTCGAGGCGTCGGCACAGCGCCGCAAATTTTTGCGGGGTGATGACCTTGATCTCGCGCAGGTCGCCACGAAAGTCCTTGCGTAACACCGCGGAGCCGCTGCGAAACGCATCATCACGGGTTTCATCCTCTTCGAAGTTGTGCAGCGCTGCTTCGAGCAGCGAGGAGCGACGGATAGTACTGGCCTGGTTATCGATTACACCGGCGATGTTGTTCGGCACATACAGGCGCAATTGCAGGTCATTCGGATTGCCATGCTCGTTGAAGTTCGAGAGCAACAGGGTTTTGAGCAACGGCTCGGCAAAGGCCTTGATATCGTGCTGTAAATCGCCGAGCAATTCGTCCAGCCGCCCTTGCAGGCGCCAGCGCTCGTCGATGAGTTGCTTGAGATAGTCGCGGTCCACCGGTCGGGCTTTCAGATACCAGGAGGGGAACGTCGGCTGTACATCCACCGCCGTCAGGAGCCTGGCCCGTGGTGCTTCGGTAATCGCCTTGGGGATCAACGGTTTTATCCGTTGGTGATGAACCCCGTTGTCTTCCTTTGTTGCCGGACTTGACGGCCCTGTTGGATTGCTTCCTTGCAATTCAGGCATGTCTTGAACACCTTCAAACCATTGATTGGGGCCCTATGGTCATGCGTTTGTCCCGTGAACAAAAGTGCAAATAATCGTTGGTTCAATGTACAAAAAACAGCCCTGTGCATTCGAAAATCCAGGTGCCGAAAATATCTATTTACCGCACCACACAACCACGAATGTGCCTGCTTTTATCGGCGGTGGTGTTCCCCAGGACAATATGAGGCAGGGGGACCGCGTTATCGTTCATCGCGAGCAAGCTCGCTCCTGCAATGGATCGTGCTGTTCACAAATCCTGTGTTCACAGCAATCACCTGCTTGCGAAAGCAACCTGGCAGCCAACACAAAAACACCAGAACTCTTACTCGATCAGCAGCCGCCCCAACCGCTGTTTGAGCATTCGATTCTCCGCCCGCAGCTGCTGGACCTCTTCAAGCAGGTCCAGCGCCAGGGCGACGCCTTCCCATTCCAGCTCCAGATCGCACCGCAGCTTGACGGCGCGTTTGGCCAGGGTCAGCTCATAATCGTTGAATCGCCAGTCCTTGGGCTGGGCGCCCTGAGGTTCGAGGATGCCGTGTTCGACGATTTCGATCACATGGACGTCCGACAAATCGGCCGCCTCACAGAATTCTGCCAGGTTCAGTTGAACGATCAGGGGGCTGCTCATGACGGGCTACTCCATGTCTGGGTTCAGAAGTGTTCTCTCGGATCGAACGCGGCTTTTTTCGCCAGTTCCTGCCACAGGGCCTTGATGTCATCGTCGGACTTCTTGGGCATGACAGCCTTCAGTTGTACGAACAGGTAACCGCGCTCACCGGCCTTGTTCATCAGGCCATGGCCCTTGGCGCGCATGCGCTGGCCGTTCTGGCTGCCCGCCGGTACCTTGAGGTTGATCTTGCCGGTCAGGGTCGGCACGGCGACTTCGGCACCCAGTGCCAGTTCCCACGGTGCCAGCGGCAAGGTGATGATCAGGTTCTCGCCTTCGACATCGAATTTCGGGTGCGGGGCAAAACGGATCGTCAGGTACAGGTCGCCATTTGCGCCGCCACCCACGCCCGGAGCGCCCTGCCCCTTGAGGCGAATGCGCTCGCCGTCGCTCACGCCGGCGGGGATCTTCACGTTCAGGCTTTTGCTGGTGTTGCTCACATGCTGGCCGGCCGCGTTGTACTGCGGTACCTGGAAGGTGACCTTCTTCGACTCGGTCGACAGTGTTTCTTCGAGAAAAACCCCAAGCTCCATTTCCACGTCTTGCCCTCGGCGTCCGGTGCTGCGACGCGACTGTCCACCACCACCAAAGCCTGGTCCACGATTACCGAATATCGAACTGAAAAAGTCCGAAAAATCGCCCGTGTCCTGGCCGCCACCACCGAAACCGCCACGGCTCTGCCAGCCCGGTGGCCCCTGGAATGGCTGGCCGTGCTGGCCATAGCGGCGCAAATCATCGTATTCGGCGCGTTTATCGGCGCTTTTCAGCGCTTCATAGGCTTCCGAGGCGTCCTTGAACTTGGCCTCGGCGTCCTTTTCCTTGCTGACGTCGGGGTGGTATTTGCGCGCCAGCTTGCGATAGGCGGCCTTGATCGCCTTGTCGTCTGCGGTCGGCTCCACACCGAGAATCTTGTAATAGTCTTTGAAGTCCATCGAAGGAATCACCATCCGTTATCAGAATCGCGCCACAGGCCACAGCATGCGCTTGTTTGCAGCCATTGGTTTGACCGATCTCAAATTTGTGACCGGGCAGCGCAGCAGAAGTTTATCGGCAGCAGGCGGGGCTTCTTGCGAGCACTCCCGCGGCTGTCCGGTTGATGCAGGGTAGTTTGGGGGGGATGCCCCATCTTTCAAGGCATTGTCTGCGAAGAATTAGCAGATAACCGGCCTTCGAATCTGGCGCGCTCTGACATACACTGCGCGGCCGTTTTTTAACCGGAACCTGAAAGACATGAACAACGCATCTCCAGCCTGTGCCTTGGGTATCGACTTTGGCACGTCCAACTCCACTGTCGGCTGGCTGCGCCCCGGCGTGGAAACGCTGATCGCGCTGGAGGACGACAAGATCACCCTGCCGTCGGTGGTCTTCTTCAATATCGAGGAGCGTCGCCCGGTGTACGGCCGGCTGGCGCTGCACGAGTACCTGGAAGGCTACGAAGGCCGCCTGATGCGCTCGCTCAAGAGCCTGCTGGGTTCCAAGCTGATCAAGCACGACACCAGCGTCCTGGGCACGGCGATGCCGTTCAAGGACCTGCTCGGGCTGTTCATCGGCCAGCTCAAGAGCCGCGCCGAAGCCGCCGCCGGTCGGGAATTCGAAGAAGTGGTACTGGGTCGGCCGGTGTTTTTTGTCGACGATGACCCGATGGCCGACAAGGAAGCCGAAGACACCCTGGTCGACGTGGCGCGCAAGATCGGTTTCAAGGAAGTCTCGTTCCAGTACGAGCCGATTGCCGCCGCGTTCGACTACGAGTCGACCATCGAGAAAGAAGAGCTGGTACTGATCGTCGACATCGGCGGTGGTACCTCCGACTTCTCGCTGGTGCGCCTGTCGCCGGAGCGTCGGGGTGTGGATAACCGTCACGAGGACATCCTCGCCACCGGCGGTGTGCACATCGGCGGAACCGACTTCGACAAACAGCTCAGCCTGCAAGGCCTGATGCCGCTGTTCGGCTACGGCAGCCGCATGAAGAGCGGCGCCTACATGCCCACCAGCCACCACATGAACCTGGCGACCTGGCACACCATCAACTCGGTTTACTCGCAGAAGTCGCAACTGGCCCTGGGCAGCATGCGCTACGACATCGAGGACACCGGCGGCATCGATCGCCTGTTCAAGCTGATCGAACAGCGCGCCGGGCACTGGCTGGCCATGGAAGTGGAAGAAACCAAGATCCAGCTGACCCACGCCGACAACCGTCACGTGCCACTGGATCGCATTGAAGCGGGCCTGAGCGTGGACTTGAGCCGTGCACTGTTCGAGTCGGCCATCGACAGCCTGCTGGAGCGGGTGCGCAACAGCGTCACCCAGCTGCTGGCAGACGCCGATGTGCGGGTCGATCAGGTCGATACGGTGTTCTTCACCGGTGGCTCGAGCGGGATTCCGGCGCTGCGCAACAGTGTTTCGGCGATGTTGCCGAATGCGCGGCATGTGGAAGGGAATATCTTTGGCAGTATCGGCAGTGGTCTGGCGATTGAAGCGGCCAAGCGTTACGGCTCGATGGACTGATCCAGATTCAGTGGTTCCCCCTTCGCTGGCAAGCCAGCTCCTACAGGATTGCGTCGCCCTTGCAGGAGCTGGCTTGCCAGCGAAAGCGTCAGACCAGAGCCTGCATCTTTCGGATCAAACCATCCCCACCTGCTTCAACTCACTCTTCAGATACGCGTAGTAAATCGGCCCCGCCACCACTCCCGGCAGGCCGAACGCGGCCTCGAACACCAGCATCGCCAGCAGCAACTCCCACGACTTGGCACTGATCTGCCCGCCGACGATGCGCGCGTTGAGGAAGTATTCGAGCTTGTGGATAAAAATCAGATAACCCAGCGCCGCCACGGCAACCCAGATCGACAGCGACAGGCCGACGATGGTGATCAGGGTGTTCGACATCAGGTTGCCGATCACCGGCAGCAGGCCGAGCAGGAACGTCAGCACGATCAGGGTTTTGGTCAGCGGCAGCTTGATGCCGAACAGCGGCAGGATCACCGCCAGGAAAATCCCGGTGAAGACGGTGTTGAGCAGGGAGATCTTGATCTGGGCGAACACGATGTTGCGAAACGCCTGGACCAACAGGTGCAGGCGATCGAACAGTGCCGCCGCCAGCGGTTTGCGTTTGGTCAGATCCGGCACGCGCTGCAAGGCGATAATCGCGCCGAGCACCATGCCGATCAGCAGCGTCACGAACATGTGCGCCGCGTCCTTGCCCACCAGTTGCAAATCACTGAGGTGCTTGCTCACCCACTCGCCAATCGCCACTCGAAACTCCGCGGCACTGGCCGGCAGGTAAGCGTCGATGAACGGTGGCAGTTGTCCGCGCGCGCGGTCGACCACGCCCATGAATTTATCGAGGGAAGCGCCGGGGTTCTCTGCTTCGTGCAGCAGGAAGCTGATGGCACCGGCGAAGATCAGCGTCAGCACACTGACGATCAACGTCCCCAATAAGGCCACCGCCAGCCAGCGCGCGCGCCGGCCTTCGATCAGCCGTTGCAGTTGCGGGGTGAGCATGTTGACCAGTTCGAACACCAGCAACCCGGCGAGCAGGCTGGGCAGCAATCGCAGCGGGATGACCAGCAGCAGCCCGCCAAAAATGATGACCCAGCTGATGACCAGCAAAACTTGACGCTGAGAAAACGTTGGCATACAGCCTCAAAAACGAACGGCATAAAAAGGATTGGCAGTCTGCCAGCGATCCGGTGCGAGCACTAGGGATTGTGTGGGGCGACCTTAGTGGTGGTTCAGGATTTTTTGCAGCGCCTTCTGCGGCCCCATCGCGAGCAAGCTCGCTCCCACATTTGTCCGGCGTACTCAGTTCCACTGTGGGAGCGAGCTTGCTCGCGATGGGGCCAGCACAGCCACCACTGTCTTTGAGCCGATCTTATTTCTTCTTCAGACAGTCACTCATGAACGCCTTGCGCTCATCACCCTTGAGGGCTTTGGTGGCGGCGTCGGCGTTGCAGGTCTTCATTTTCTCTTGCTGCGGGGTCAAGGCCTTGCCGGCATCGTTTGCCGCCGGAGTCGCCTTCAGGCAGGTGCTCATGAAGGCTTTGCGCTCGTCGCCCTTGAGGCTTTTGGCCGTGGCGTCGGCGTTGCAGGTAGTCATCTTTTCCTGTTGGGCTGTGGCGGCGAAGCCCTGGGAACAGAGCAGCAAACCGATCATCAACAACGGGACATGCAACATCTTCATAGAGTTTTCTCCCTGTCGCCGCGCCGAGGAGCGCGGCTTTGTTCTGTAGTGTAGACAACCCCTGTTACACCTTCCTGTTCTCCAGATGGCTGCGGCGATACTGTTCTGGCGTACACCCGGCCTGGCGCTGGAACATCGCGATAAACGCCGAGCCGGTGCTGTAGCCCATGTCGAAGGCGATTTCTTGAACACTTCGCGGGCTATCCAGCGCTTCGATCGCCGCCAGAAAACGCAGGCGCTGGCGCCACTCACCGAAACTCATGCCCAGTTCCCGCACGAACTGCCGCGCCAGGGTGCGCTCGCTGACATGGATGCGTGCGGCCCATTCCCACAGGGGGCGGTTATCTCCCGGCTCGGCCTGCAACGCTTCCAGGATCCCGAGTAACCCGGGGCTGCTGGCATAGGGCAGGTAGCACTCGTGCACCGGGGCCTGTTGCAGTTGATCCACCAATACCTGGGCCAGACGCTGGTCGGCGGCCTGCTCGGGGATTTTCACGTCACGGGCGGCGAAGTCCTTGAGGATCGCCTTGAGGATGTCGCTGATGGCCAGGGTGCAGGCTCGCGGCGGCAGATCGGCGCACACCTTGGGGGCCAGGCACACCGCGCGGTAGTTGACCGGTTGGTGACTGTAAAAACTGTGCTGGATCTGCGGCGGCACCCACACCGCGTATTGCGGCGGTGACATGAAGCGGCTGCCCTCGACGTCCATGTGCAGCACGCCGTGGGCTGCGTATTCCAGCGTCCCCCAGGGATGTCGATGGGGCGCGGCGTATTCGTGGGCGTCGAAATCGGCGTAGCGGAAGTACACCGCCGACGGCAGTTCGCTGAAATCCAGCAGGTCGATGTGTTTACTGCTCATGCTGTCCGTCATCAAGGGCGGGTTGTCTGGATTGAAGTATAGACTTGCATCCAGACAAGCGGATAATTGCCCCTCATTAACGTTCTGGTTTTTCCCGATGCAATACGCTTACCCCCTGCTGGCCATTTTTATCTGGGCCGGCAACACCGTGATCACCAAAATGTCGGCCGGGGCGATCTTCCCCGCCGAGATCGGTTTCTACCGCTGGCTGCTGGCCGGGTTGCTGTTCACGCCCTTCATGCTCAAACCGGTGCTCGCCCATTGGCCGCTGATCCGCCCGAAACTGGGCAAGATTTTTGTCCTCGGTGTTCTCGGCATGGCGGTCTATCAAAGCCTGGCGTACTTCGCCGCGAGCCTGACCTCGGCCACCAACATGGGCATCATCCTGTCGCTGATGCCGCTGATGTCGCTCGCCATGGCGATCATCAGCCTCGGCCAGCGCCTGACCATGGGTGCCTTGGCCGGTGCGGTGCTGTCGTTCGCCGGTGTCCTGGTGGTGGTGTCGTCCGGCAGCCTTGGCGCATTGCTCGAACACGGGGTCAACCTGGGTGACGCGATGATGTTGATCGCCACCCTGGCCTACGCGGTCTACAGCACCCTGTTGAAAAAATGGCAGCTGAAACTGCCGCCGCTGGTGCTCCTGTATCTGCAGGTGCTGGTAGCCGTGTTGGTGCTGTTTCCGCTGTTCCTCGTCTCACCGAAAGTCGGCCCGACCCTGCAGAACATTCCGCTGGTGCTGTACGCCTGCCTGCTGGCTTCGATGGTCGCGCCGCTGGCGTGGATGCAGGCCGTGGTACGTTTGGGGCCGAGCCGGACCACGCAGTTTTTCAATTTGCTGCCGTTGATTACCGCATTGATTGCGGCGGTGGTGCTGCATGAACAGCTGGCGATGTATCACCTGGTGGGCGGGGTGCTGACCTTGGGTGGGGTGATTGTTTCCGAGCGCTGGACGACGGTGTTGGGGCGCACCTAGTTTTTTTGTGGCGGTCTAAAGCCCTACCGCGCTCAGCCGCGCCGCATGCTCGACAAACAACCGGATCGGTTCGGCCCCCTTGCCCACCAGCCCCAGCGACTGGTTGACGATATCGAAGTGATCCAGCGGATACTCATCGCCAATCACCGTCCCCAGGTGCGAGCTGTAGCGACCGACCATGCCGTCGCAATGCCCGGCTTCGCGGACGAAGGTTTTAGCGAACAGCCGGCAACTGCGGTTGGTGCCGTCCAGCAGATTGCGCCCGCGATCGGTAATCCCCGGTTGCAAGGTGCCGGACCAGGAGTAATAGCGCACGCCGTTGACCTCTTCGGCACCGTGACCGCCCCAGGTTTCAGGCAAGCCCTGTGGATAACACTGGTTGAACAGCGCCACGCCAGCGGTAGTGAGGGAGTGATGGGATGCAGGGATATCCACCGGCAGCTTCGGCCCGCGGTAACCGGTATCCAGCAAAGCCATCAACGCGCCAACCATCCGCAGAAAAAAGCACAGCAAACGACCACGGACGCTGTCATGGGGATAATGCCTGTGCAGATAATCGGCGAGCTCCGAGCCGTGGTTCGGCCCCGCCACCGAGGTCACCGATGCCACCAGGTCAGGACGCTTGGCGGCGGCATAACGGGCGGTCAGCGAGCCCTGGCTATGGCCGATCAGGTTGACCTTGTCGGCCCCGGTCTCCCGCAGAATTTCGTCGATACGTACCAGCAGTTGCTCGCCGCGCACTTCGTTCGAGTTCAGCGGCGAGACCTGCACCGCGAACACCACGGCACCACCACGGCGCAACGCCTCGACGATCCCGTACCAGTAGGGATAAAGCACCAGGCGGATGAACCCGAGCATTCCCGGGACCAACACCAACGGGTAGCGCGGGGCAGAACCTTGCGACATGGGCGGACATCCTGGTGGTCGGGTGGTGACGCAAGGCGGGATGCAAGACATCCGCCAAGCATCGCCAGCGAAGATGACAAGTCTATGTCATCCGCCCTACTTCAACCCCGCCACGCCCGCCACGATCAGCCCGATCGAGACCAGCTTGATCACGGTCAGGCTTTCACCCAGCAGCGCGAAACCGAGAAACACCGTGCCCAGCGAACCGATCGCGGTCCAGATCGGGTACGCGATGCTCACCGGCAACTCGCGCATGGCCAGGGTCAGGAAGTAGATCCCGCCCACAGCGGCCACCACGGTGATCAGCGAAGGCCAGAGCCGGGTGAAGCCCTCGGCGTACTTCATGCCCATGGCGAAGGTGACTTCGAACCCGGCGGCGACCAGCAGAAACAGCCAGGCCATCTAGAACTCCCCGGCCAGCGCCAACAAGCGCTGCTCAGCCTCGGCGGCAGAGATCTCAAAGCTGCGCTCGGCGGACTCTTCGCCCTCGACAGCCACCACGGTGACGTCCGTGATGCCGATGAATCCGAGCACCGTGCGCAGCAGCTTGTCGGCATGGTTCATGGTTTCCAGCTCGCCTCCCGGGCCAAAACCGAAGCCACCACGACTGGTGATGATCAGGGCTTTTTTGCCCTGCACCAACGGTTGGTACTGGGCCACGCCATTGTCCAGGGTGTGATCGAAGGTCACCCCGATGCGCACGACCTGATCGATCCAGGCCTTGAGGCCACTCGGTACGCTGAAGTTGTGCATCGGCGTGGAAATCAGCAACACATCGTGGCCGAGCAGTTCGCCGACCAACTCGTCGCTGAGCGCCAGGTCGGCCTGCATCGACAGTGGCCGAGCGTCGGGCTCGGGGTAAAACGCGGCGGCTACGAACGCCTCGTTGACCGGCGGTATCAACGCCCGCCCGACTTCGCGTCGGGTCAACTGTGAGTGGGGATGACGGGCCTGCCAGGCCGACAGAAACACTTCGGCCAAACGGCGGGAGTGCGAGCGATCACCACGGGGGCTGGCGTGAACAGCAAGAATTCTACTCATCTGAATCTCCTCAAGGACTAAACTAAAACCACTTGTGGCTTGCAGCTTGAAGCTCACAGCTGCTCTCATTCAAATGAGTAGAAATCAGTCTGGATGAATCCATTTCATCCATGGAGTGTTCAATGTTTGCCTCGTTGCCGTTGACCGCCCTGCGGGCCTTTGAGTCCGCCTCACGCCTGTTGAGCTTCAAGGCCGCCGCCGAAGAACTGTCCGTTACCCCGACGGCGGTGTCCCACCAGATCCGCTCCCTGGAGAGCTGGCTCGGCGTGCCGTTGTTCGAGCGCCTGCCGCGCCAGGTACGCCTGACCGAATGTGGCGAAAGGTTGTTCCACAGCCTGCACGGGGCGTTTCTGGAAGTGGCTCAAAGTGTCGATACCCTGCGCCCGCAACGCAGCGGCGCCAACCTCACGGTCTCCACCACCGCTGCCTTCGCCGCGCTGTGGCTGGTACCGCGCCTGGGACGTTTCTACGCTCGGCACCCGAACATCAACGTGCGCCTCGATACCCACTGCGAAGTCCTCGATCTGCATCAGGACGCCAGTGTCGATCTGGTGCTGCGCTACAGCCTCGACGATTACCCCAATCTGTACGGCCAGTGCCTGTTCGACGAATCCTTCGGCGTCTACGGTTCGCCCGAACAAGTGGTCCTGGCGTCGAGTCGCGCCCCGACGTTGATCAGCGTGCGCTGGCACAACTCCAAACTCTATGTCCACGGCTGGGAGGCCTGGTGCGCTTGCTCCGGCGAAACCTGGCTGAGCGGCCGGCCAGCGGTGCGCGAATACGACGAAGAGCATTACGCCCTGCAAGCGGCGATTGCCGGGCAAGGTCTGGTATTGGCAAGCAATATTCTGGTGTCGGAAAGCGTGGCCAGTGGTCTGTTGTTGCCGTACCGGGGGGAAATCCAGGTCGATGGCGCCGGCTACAGTGCCCTGTGCGTGCCGGGACGCGAACGGCACCCACCGGTTCGGGCGTTTTTTGCATGGCTGCGCGAAGAGGCATTGGCGTCGGGACATGCTCTGACGTGAGAATTGCTGCGACTACCAGACCGCCATCGCGAGCAAGCTCGCTCCCACAATGATCTGTAAACGCAGGACCAATGTGGGAGCGAGCTTGCTCCGGGCGGCGCTCCGACGATGGCTCTGTCACGGGCGCCCGATTATCTGGGCGGCTTGACGGTGACAGGCACCTTGCCCGCCTTCATCCGCTCCAGCAACGGCGCACACTGGTTCGGCTCACCTGCGCTCGGCGCCACCAGCGCCAGCAACCCTGCCGCCGGTGCAGCGATCACGCCCAGCGCCACCATCCCGGCTCCGCGCAGCATCAACGGCACGGCCTTGACCCCGGCATCGGGCTTGATGAACTTGCCGCGCACATACAGCGGCGAACGCAATGATATCAGGCGCCAACCCTTGGATTCCGGGGTGATGGTCAGGTCCAGCTGTTCAGTCGCCATGTTCGCGGTGCCGTCGATGTAGACGATGGCGTTCTCGGTGTCGAATACAAACAAGCGGGTACTCGCCAAGCCGGACTGGATGCCGAAGTCGGCGGCTGCGCAGTTGATCTTCACTTCCTTGTCGCCAAAGATCTTGCCGACCACATAGTTGCCGACATTCAGGCCCGCCAGCTCCATCAATTCGCGACTGATGGCGCCATCGTTGATGAGCATTTTCAGGCTGCCATTGGCACTGCCCAGCAGCTTGGCCACCGAATTGCCGCGTCCGCTGATATCAGCATCGCCGTTGAGTTCGCCAAAACTGGTTTTCATCGGTTCAAAGCCGGGGAACAACTGCTTGAGTTTGAAGCCCCGCGCCGTGAGCCTGGCCTGGCCTTCCAGTGGATCGGTGTGGCCGTTCAGGCGAATCTGCGCATCCAGCTTGCCGTCGGCCACGCCGAAGCGCAGCGGCTCGAAGCTAAGCACGCCATCGGTGAGTACCAGATGGGTATAGAGGTCGTTGAACGGCAATTTTTCGCTGTGTACGATGCGCTTGCCGGTGAACTCGACATCGGCGTCCATATCGCGCCAGCGATCGGTCTTGAACTCTTCGACCGGCAGCACTTTGTCCGCCGGTTGTTTGCTGTCGCCGCCTCGCTCCTTCTGTTTGGCGTTGGAGTCGGCACCAATCAGCGGCGCCAGATCGGCGAACAGCAATTGATTGGACAACAGCGAGCCGCTGAGTTTTGGCCGTGGCTGGCTGGCCACATAAGTCAGATTGCCATGGATGTCGCTTTCGCCGATCTTGCCGTTGAATTCTTCGTAGCGGAACACCGCGCCACCCGCCTCGTGCAACTTGGCGACCAGGTGGCCGTCGGTGGCATAGGGTGGCGTGTCCGGCAGGGTCACGCCGGTCAGCGGGTAGAGGTTGCCCAGGCTGGTGCCGGCCAGTTTCAGGCGCAGGTCCAGGGCGCCGAGATTGAGTGGGTCGGTCAGGGTCCCGGCCAATTCGACGCTTGAGTCGGCGATCTTCACCTGTGCCTGAAGCGGAAACGGCTGCGCCGCGTCCTGCAGCGCCAACAGCCCGCCAATCTTGCCCTGGCCCGCGAGTTTCTGGCCGTGGTACTGGCCGTTGACCTTGAGGGCGAACGCATAATCCTGGGGTGACGAGCCTTTTTCCTGCGCGGCTTTCGCCGCTTTGTCGCCAACGATATCGCTGAACGGAACCGGTTTGCCCAATGGATCGATCAGCACGTCGAGTTGAGTCTTCAGGCTCTGGTCGTCGAGGGTAACGTGGCTCTTGTCGAAGCCGATCGCGCCGACATCCACCACCCAGCTTGAAGGCTCGGCGTTGGGGTCTTTTGGGTCGAATTTGAAAGTCCAGTTGGCGCGCCCGTCAGCCAGGCGTTGCAGCTCGGCATTCGGCTCGGTGAGATCGATGCGCGGGATCACCACCCGCTGCGCCAGCAACGCCAGGGGTGAAATACGCAGTTCTACCCGCTTGAGGGTGACCATCTGCGGTTGCTTCGACCAGTCCGGGTTGCCCAGGCTGAGGTCCTCGGCTACTACATGGGGCCACGGCACCCAGGCGCGCCAGCCGCTTTCATCGGGTTCGGGCCGCCAGACCACCGACAGATTGCCGTTGATGGCGAAAGCGCGATGCAGCTCTTCGGAAATTTTGGCGTTGAGCGGCGGTTTGATCCGGTTCCAGTCGAAGAACACGATGATCAGCACCAGCACCATCAACAAGGCAAGGAAGGTGGAAAGGGTCCAGACAATCGTCTTTTGAGTGCGCGTCATTGCACAGGGCTCCTGATACGACTGAGCGCCCCGACTGCGACGCACATGTGAAACGGTGAGCCGCAAGCGACCCGCCATGAATTCTACGACTGATAAAAACCCGGCAGGTTTAATCGATAGACCGAATTCGCCGAATTCGCCAAGTCCAATACTGACCAATCAGTCATTCAGCGTTACCACCTCCGCACTTTTGCAGGCCAGAGATGGGTCGAAAATACCCACTCCGGTGCAAAACCATCCGTGGGAAGCGCCCGTTCTAGAGCCTCAGCAGCAAACAATCAATTCCGTTGATTATTACCATTGCGTTTATGAACTTTCATATCGACTTATCGAGAGTAGCATTGCTTTCGTACCCACTTATTCGCCCTCCCAAGGAGCAAAACAATCATGAAACGCCAATTACTGCTTAGCCTTACCCTCTCGATGCTGGCCAGCACTGCTTTTGCCCTGCCAGCCGCTGACCAGGCCACGCCACAAGTGAAACAAAACCACTCGGTGTTCAGCCAGACCGTCGCCGCTGATGGTTCCGACCGTACTCCACAAGGCCAGACCCTTGCCGAAGGCGGTAATGATCGCCTGAAAGAAAAAGGCCTGATCACTCAGGATGGCTCGGACCGTACCCCACAAGGTCAAACCCTGGCTGCCGATGGTTCGGACCGCACCCCACAAGGTCAGACCCTCGCTGCTGACGGTTCGGACCGCACCCCACAAGGCCAGACCCTGGCTGCCGACGGTTCTGATCGTACTCCACAAGGTCAAACCCTCGCTGAAGGCGGTGGTGACCGTGTGATCGAACGCAACAGCGATCTGAGCTAAGCCTCATGGCCGCCCTGAAAAAAAGCCCAATCCCCGGATTGGGCTTTTGACTTTTCAGCGATCCGCTTGATAAATGCGGCACTTCCCTGCTTGATCCCCCACAGTCGTTCGACGCCGGCAAAGCCGATTTGCTAGAGTGCGCGCGTCCCTGTCCAGAAAACACCCCTGCGATGCTGCCCCGCGCCGAACAGAAACAACAAACCCGTAACGCCCTGATGGACGCTGCCCGGCGCCTGATGGATGGCGGCCGAGGATTCGGCAGCCTGAGCCTGCGCGAAGTCGCGAAAACCGCTGGCATCGTACCGACCGGTTTCTACCGCCATTTTGCCGATATGGATGAACTGGGCCTGGTGCTGGTCAGCGAAGTCGGCCAGACATTCCGCGAAACCATTCGCCTGGTACGACACAACGAATTCGTGATGGGCGGCATCATCGATGCCTCGGTGCGGATCTTTCTCGACGTGGTCAGCGCCAACCGTTCGCAGTTCCTGTTTCTCGCCCGTGAGCAATACGGCGGTTCGCTGCCGGTGCGCCAGGCCATCGGCCGTTTGCGTGAAGACATCAGTTCGGACCTCGCGGCGGACTTGTCACTGATGCCGAAGCTGCAGCATCTGGACATCGCCGACCTGAGTGTCATGGCGGATCTGATCGTCAAAAGCGTGTTCGCCACCCTGCCGGACATCATCGATCCGCCAGCCGAAGCCTTGCCCGAGCACCTGACGCCCCAGGCGAAAATCACCCAGCAACTGCGGTTTATCTTTATCGGCCTCAAGCATTGGCAAGGGCTTGGAAGTACTGAGTAACCCTTAACCTTCAGTCTGGATCAAAACCCTGTGGGAGCGAGCTTGCTCGCGATAGCGTCGGCACATACAGAATCGATGTGACAGATACGCCACCATCGCGAGCAAGCTCGCTCCCACACTGACTCGCGTCGCTTCAACTTGGTGCGCAAATCAAAAACAACGCACCAACTTCAACCAAAAAACTCACTCCATCGATACCAGTCCCACGTCCCCTTCAGCCATTTCCTACGCATCATGTCGATTGGCAAGCCCCTTGCTCTAGCCTGAGCATTGTCCATTGCTGGAAGCCTTCCGATGCTGGTGATTCATCGCAGAATCGACCCTCAACCCGTTTGGGCCGCCGAACTGCACCTGACGTTCGAAGCCCGCAGCAAAAGCCGTTTGCGCTGTTTCAGTGCCGAGGGCGAAGACGTCGGATTGTTTTTGGAGCGCGGCCAGCCGCCGTTGCATGACGGCGAATGCCTGCAAGCCGAAGACGGGCGAATCGTGCGTGTCTGCGCCCGCCCCGAACAATTGCTCCACGTCACCTGCGCCAATACCTTTGAACTGACCCGCGCGGCCTATCACCTGGGCAATCGCCATGTCGCCCTGCAAGTCGACGACGGCTGGTTGCGCCTGCTCGACGATTACGTGCTCAAGGCCATGCTCGAACAACTCGGTGCCGTTGCCGTGAATATCGAGGCGCCATTCCAGCCGGAACATGGCGCCTACGGMGGTGGCCATCACCACTCGCGCCACGGCGATGAAGACTTCAACTACGCGCCGAAACTGCACCAGTTCGGCGTACGCCCATGAACCCGGCTTGGGCGCTGTTGCGTCTGGCCAGCCCGCAACTGCCGATTGGCGGCTACAGCTACTCCCAAGGGCTGGAAATGGCTGTGGATAACGGCCGGGTTCACGACCCCGACAGTGCGCGACGCTGGATCAGCGATCAGTTGCTTTTGAATCTGGCACGCTTCGAAGCGCCGCTGTTACTCGCCCATTGCGTGGCCGCCAGCAAGGAAAACTGGGACGAATTGCTGCAGAGCTGCGAAGCGCATCGCGCCAGTCGCGAAACCCGCGAGCTGCATCAGGAGAGCCGGCAGATGGGCTACTCCTTGCAGCAATTGCTCAATGGCTTGCCGGAACTCGACGCGCCGGCCCGTGCCTTCCTCGAACAACGCAGCGAGCCACATCTGGCTCTGGGTTGGGCCTTGGCCGCGCGCGCCTGGCAGATCAGCCCGCAGGACGCCCTGGCCGCGTGGCTCTGGAGCTGGCTGGAAAACCAATTGGCGGTGCTGATGAAGACCTTGCCATTGGGTCAGCAAGCGGCCCAGCGCCTGACCAGCGAACTGTTGCCGCTGTTGCAGCAGGCCCAGCAGGACGCCAGCCACATCCACCCCGATCACTACGGCAGCGCCGCTTTCGGCCTGTCCCTGGCGTGTATGGCCCACGAGCGCCAGTACAGCCGTCTGTTCCGCTCCTAGGGCCCCTAATTTTGGAGAATCACATGAACACACAACCCCTGCGCGTCGGCATCGGCGGCCCGGTCGGCTCCGGCAAAACCGCCCTGACCCTGGCCCTGTGCCTGGCCCTGCGCGAGCGCTACAACCTGGCCGTGGTGACCAACGACATCTACACCCGCGAAGACGCCGACTTTCTGGTGCGCAATGAAGCCCTGGCGCCGGAACGCATCATCGGCGTGGAAACCGGTGGTTGCCCGCACACGGCCATCCGCGAAGACGCCTCGATCAACCTCGAAGCCGTGGATCAACTCAATCGCCGTTTTCCGGGGCTGGATCTGATCCTGGTGGAGTCCGGTGGCGACAACCTCTCCGCCACCTTCAGCCCGGAACTGTCGGACCTGACGATCTACGTGATCGACGTCTCGGCCGGCGACAAGCTGCCACGCAAGGGTGGACCGGGGATCTGCAAATCCGACCTGCTGGTGATCAACAAGATCGACCTCGCGCCGCTGGTCGGTGCCTCGCTGGAGATGATGAACAGCGACACCCAGCGCATGCGCAACGGCAAGCCGTTCGTGTTCAGCAATCAGAAAACCGGCCTGGGTCTCGAAGAGATCATCACCTTCATCGAACGCCAGGGTTTGCTGACCGCGGCCTGATCACCACTTATCAACAAGGAAGCTTATCCATGACACTCAAACGCATTCTCGGCGCCCTGGCCCTGCTGCTGACCCCAGCCCTCGCCTTCGCCCATCCGGGACATGGCGACAACGGCTTGATCGCCGGTATCAGCCATCCGCTTGGCGGCCTCGATCACTTGCTGGCGATGCTGGCGGTCGGTCTTTGGGCCGCGCAGCAACAAGGCGCCGCACGCTGGGCGCTGCCGTGCACCTTTGTCGGCACTCTGCTGATTGGCGGGCTGTTGGGTTTTGAAGGATTGAACCTGCCGGCACTGGAGAGCGGGATTGCCGCTTCCGTGTTGGCTTTGGGGCTGGCGGTTGCCTTGGCAGTGCGTCCACCGTTGGTGATGGCGGTGGGTGCGACGGCGTTGTTTGCATTGTTTCATGGTGTTGCGCATGGGCTGGAACTGCCGGACATGTCGAGTCCATGGACCTATGCCGCTGGGTTTATGGTGGCGACAGCGGTGTTGCATGCGGCGGGTTATGCGCTGGTGCGGGTGTTGCCGCAGGCGGCGACGCCATTGGTGCGACTGGCGGGTGCGGCGTCGGCGGCGACCGGGGTGTGGTTGCTGGCGGGCTGATTTTTTGATGCCTGTGATGGCCCCATCGCGAGCAGGCTCGCTCCCACATTGGTCCTGTGCACACAGTTCCATTGTGGGAGCGAGCTTGCTCGCGATGGCGGCCTGACAGACACCACCCCTCTCAGGCCTGCTAACATGTCGCGCAATCGCCCCTGCCGTGACGACGCCAGCCAATGCCGCCTGTTTCCCGCTCTGCCTCCCAGCCTGAATTGACCGCCCTGTTCACCTCGGTGCAACAGCACTTCCTGAACGTCATCGTGCCGCTCTGGCAAGGCCCGGGCTGGAACGCCGACATGGCGTTGCCCTACGAGGCGCTGGATGCCGGACACCAACCGCTGCCACCGCAACGCTACCGGGCCATGGCCTGTGCGCGACAGTTGTATCTGTTTGCCAACCTGATCGGTCAGGTGCCGGGCGCCGAAGAGCGTGCCGCCGCGTTGTTCCGCTCGTTGCAGCGGCACTTCCACGATGCCGAGCACGGCGGCTGGTTCTACAGTGTCGATGCGCAAGGTGCGCCGCTGGATCAGCGCAAGGACCTCTACACCCACGCCTTCATCCTGTTCGCCTGCGCCCATTACTGGAACAAGGTCCGCGAGCCGCTGGTGGAGTCGGTGCTCAATGCCTCGCTGGAAGTGATTGCGCAGCGTTTCGCCACGGACGACGGTCTGTACGAAGCCACGCTCGACCGCGACTGGGCATCGCTGGACAGCGGCCCTTTGCAAAACCCGCTGATGCACCTGGCCGAAGCATTCCTCGCCACACTGCAAGTCCGTGAAGACCTCGACGTGCAACAGGCGCTCGTCGAGTTATGCACAGCCATGCACGCGCGCTTCATCGATCCGCAGCGCGGCGTGTTGATGGAAAAGCCGCTGGGGTCTGTGGATAACTGGTTTGAACCGGGGCATCAGTTCGAGTGGTATTTCCTGCTGGAATCCTCGGCGCTGTTACGCCATTCGGCGCTGCATGCCGATCTGGAGCGGGCCTTCGCCTTTACCGAGCAAATGGGCGTCGATCAGCAGACTGGCGCCGTGCGGGCGATGCTCGACTTCGCAGCGGATCACGGCGTCCGGGACGCCACGCAGCGTATCTGGGCGCAGGCCGAGTACCTGCGCGCGTTGACACTGCGACCGCACAGCGAAGCAGATGTACTGCGCCAGTTGCAGGCGTTGCAGCAGCGCTCGCTGCATGCCGGCGGCTGGTACGAATGCCGTGACGAGCACGGTGAAGTCAGCCGCCGCGACATGCCATCGACAACGCCCTATCACCTTGCGACTTGTTATCGCGGGTTGGCGGAATATCTCGTCACAAGGTGAAATCCAATCACTCAGTCCACTTGCGATCCCCGGTAAAGCTGATGGTGAGCCATCGCGCGGCATCCGGTTTACCGAGTTTCGCGGAAATTTCCTCGCGCAAACTGTCCAGTTGCCCCACACCGTCCAGCCAGTAATCCTTCGGCAATACGATGTGAATCTCGATAAAACAGGCCCTGCCGTGTTTCTGCACGTAGGAAATGTAATCGTCGAAACCATGCTCGACCTTCGCCACCTCCATGACCTGATGCACTTTGTCGTCCAGTTGATCCGGGACGATCCCCAACACATCGCGCAATGCCGGTCCGAGGATTTTGAACGCCGGAGGAAGCATGCCCAGGGCCAACAGAATCAGAATCATCGGATCGACATACACCGCCCACTTGTCGTAACCCTGAGTCTTGAGCAGCAGAGCGATCAGGAAACTCACCAGCAGTCCCGCCGACAGCATCGCATCCACCAGCCAACTGATGTTGTCGAACTGGATCAGCGATGACTTGAGTGTGCGATTGCGATGGCGGACGTAGAAGAAGTAAATCAGTTCAACGACGGTAAACACCGCCGCGTACAGGATCACCAGACCGAGCTCGACCTCGCGGCCGCCACTGATGATGCCAAACACACCATTGAGAAAGGCATAAATGGCAACCAGGAACAGGAAGCTGCCCTCGATCACCAGTACCATGGGTTCCAGGTGCCAGTAACCGAACTGGAAGCGCTGGTTGCTTTCCTTGGCGATCAGCCTGGCGGTGATCAGCATCAGGACCTTGATGAAGGCCGCGATTAACGAAAAGAAGCCATCGAACAGGATGGATTGAGCGCCCGAAACAAAACCGGTGATGATCCCGGCGAATGTCACGGCGAGCATCAGGAAGGTCGATTGTTTGAGCAGCGACTGCTCGCCTCGATTACTCACTTGATCTCCTTTAAAGCCTCTAGACCGCCGGGTGCGGCGGATTGCTTGAGGGAGGAGTCTAGCTGAAGCTTTGTGTCGCCTGAGCCGGCCCCTTCGCGAGCAGGCTCGCTCCCACAGGTTCAATGCGATCCATGTGGGAGCGAGCCTGCTCGCGAAAGGCCGTTACTCGGTCTTAAGACTTGCGCTCGATAGCAAACCCGGACCAGGTCTGACTCACTGGCATCAGCTCCAGGCTGTTGATGTTGATGTGCGCCGGGGCATTGAGCACCCAGAAGATTGTTTCGGCGATGTCTTGCGGCTGAATCGGCTCGGCGCCGGCGTAAGTGGCGTTGTAGCGCTCCTGGTCACCGGCAAAACGCACCAGCGAGAACTCACTCTCGCACAGGCCCGGCTCGATGTTGCTGACCCGTACGCCCGTGCCTTGCAGGTCGCAGCGCAGGTTCAGGGAGAACTGTTTGACGAACGCCTTGGTCGCGCCATACACGTGGCTGCCCGGGTACGGGTAGTTGCCGGCGATGGACCCCAGGTTGACGATACCGGCACCACGACCGTGGGCAATCAGGCGTGGCAGCAGCAGACGGGTGCTGTACATCAGGCCTTTGACGTTGGTATCGACCATGGTGTCCCAATCGTCCAGGTCGCACTTGGGCGCCGGATCGACGCCCAGGGCCAGGCCGGCGTTGTTGATCAACCCGCGCAGCTTGGCAAAGGATGGCGGCAGATTGGCAATCGCCTCCTCCATGGCCTTGCGATCACGCACATCGAGCACCAGGCCATGGACTTCGGTCTGCTTCGACAGCTCAGCGCACAGCGCATTGAGGCGCTCCTCACGACGGCCAGTCAGCACCAGTTTCCAGCCGGCCTCGGCAAAACGACGGGCACAGGCTTCACCAAAACCTGAGGTCGCGCCGGTAATAAACAGGGTGTTGAACATCGTGTTCTCCTTGCTTCGGCTGATCGCCAGCCATTGGAATAGAAAATCAGCAGGCAGCATGCCCGGCCTTTTTCACAGCGGCAACCACCGTTCAAGCTGTTCAAAAAACACTCAATACCGGCAAACCCTCGACCAGCGTGGCCTGCAGCCATGTGCGCGCACGTTATCCACAGGCCGGTCCACAGTCTTTGGGGGCAAGTAGAAAAGCTGTAAGCCGCTATCCACAAGGCTTTGCGCGGGGTTTTGAAACTTTTTTGCTTGACCCTCAACCGCCTGCTGTGTAGCCCTTGGCCATTTTCATGACTGACGGGTCAAACCGACGATGGCGCCAAGCCAGTAACCACGGCCTTCAGCCGAGTCTTTCCAGAGTTTAATCACAGACTTATCCACAGGCTTGTCCACGCCGATTTCATGCATTTTCATCCCGAACAAAAAGGTTGACAAAGCGGCCTGCAAGCTGCGTAAAAACGCCTGATCAAAAAACAACCACACCTCTGCAAGCCACGGTTTAAAAGGCGTCCAGCCAGCTACTCCCACGTTATTCACAGCCGGTTCCACAGCAAACGGGGACAAGTCAAAACTGTGACAAAACAACTATTTGCAGCGGCTTTATGTCGCGCTTTGCGAGCTTGGGAATATTGTTTTCCACAATTTCCCGGAGGCACGCCAAAAACCCTGTGGGAGCGAGCTTGCTCGCGATAGCGGTTTGTCAGTCAACATCAATATTGACTGATGGATTGCTATCGCGAGCAAGCTCGCTCCCACAGGGTTTAGTGGTGTTTGGGATATATAAAAAAGCCCCGGCGATTGCGCGCCGGGGCTTGTGTACAACCAATGAAACTCAATGCCCGCCGAGATAGGCGTTACGCACGTCCTCGTTGACCAGCAACTCCTTGCCGGTACCCGTCATGCGGATTTCGCCGTTGACCATCACGTACGCCCGGTCCGACAACCGCAGGGCGTGGTTGGCGTTCTGCTCCACCAGAAAGATGGTCATGCCGGTCTTGGCCAGTTCCCGCAGGGTGGCGAAGATCTGCTTCACCACGATCGGCGCCAGGCCCAGGCTCGGCTCATCCAGTAGCAACAACTTGGGCCGGCTCATCAGGGCACGGGCGATGGCGAGCATTTGCTGCTCGCCACCGGACATGGTCATCGCCCGCTGGGTACGCCGCTCTTCGAGCCGCGGGAACAGCTCGAACATGCGTTGCATGTCTTCCTTTGCGTACTTGTCACCGATAGGGATGGTGCCCATCAGCAGGTTCTCCTCGACGGTCATGTCGGGAAACACCCGCCGCCCTTCCGGCGATTGCGCGATGCCGTTGGAGGCGATGTAGTGGGACGACTTGTGGGTGATGTCCACGCCCTGGTAGAGGATCTGCCCGTCGGCGGCCCGTGGCTGGCCGAAGATCGACATCAGCAGGGTCGACTTGCCGGCACCGTTGGAGCCGATCAGGCTGACGGTTTCCCCTTCGTTGATGTGCAGCGAGACTTTCTTCAGGGCCTGGATCGGCCCGTAAAACACATCCAGTTCCTTGAGTTCGAGGATGGGTTGACTCATAGCACCACTTCCTCTTCATCGGCGCCCAGGTAGGCCGCAATCACTTTCGGATCGTTACGAATCGCTTCAGGCCCGCCTTCGGCGATGACAACGCCGTGGTCCAGCACCACGATGTGGTCGGAAATGCTCATTACCATGCCCATGTCGTGTTCGATCAGCACCACGGTCAGATCGTGCTCGTCGCGCAGCAGCCGGATCATCGCGCTCAGCGCTTCGGTTTCCTGGGGGTTGAGGCCGGCGGCCGGCTCGTCGAGGCAGATGATCTGCGGACGGGTGCACATGGCCCGGGCGATTTCCAGGCGGCGTTGCTGGCCGTAGGACAGCTCACCGGCCAGACGGTTGGCGCAATCCACCAGGTCCACCACCTCCAGCCAGTAGAACGCGTGGTCCAGCGCATCGCTTTCAGCCTTGCGATAGCCCTTGGTGTTGAGGATGCCGGCCAGCATGTTGCGGTTAACCCACATGTGCTGTGCCACCAGCAGGTTTTCCAGCACCGACATTTCCTTGAACAGGCGAATGTTCTGGAAGGTCCGCGCCAGCCCGGCACGGTTCACCAGGTGGGTGCCGCCGAATGCCTTGTAGAACAGCCGACTGGCGAAGGATTTCGGCGAAACGAAATCCGTTGGTTTGAACGACTCGCCCAGCAGTTTGATGACGTTGGTCTGCTGACCGCGCACGTTGAGTTCGATCTTGCCACCGGAGGCCTTGTAGAACCCGGTCAGGCAGTTGAACACCGTAGTCTTGCCGGCGCCGTTGGGGCCGATCAGGGCGAAGATCGAATTGCGTTTGACCTTCAGGCTGACATCGTTCAACGCCTTGATGCCGCCGAAGTGCATCATCAGCTTTTCGACACTGAGTACGACTTCGCTCATGGCGCTACTCCTTTACGCGGGGTCACACCGGTACGGCTGATCCGAATCAGGCCGCGCGGTCGCCAGATCATCATCAACACCATCAGGATGCCGAACAGCAACACACGATACTCCGCGAAGCCACGCAGCAGTTCCGGGGCGACGGTGAGCACGAAGGCTGCCATCACTACGCCGATGGTCGAACCCATACCGCCCAGTACCACAATGGCAAGGATCAGGGCCGATTCGAAGAAGCTGAACGAGGTCGGGTTGACGAAGCCCTGGTAGGTGGCGAAGAACACACCGGCCAGACCGGCCGTCGAAGCACCGATGGTGAACGCCGAGAGCTTCACCAGCACGTGGTTCAGGCCCATGGAGCGGCAGGCGATTTCGTCTTCACGCAAGGCTTCCCATGCGCGGCCGACCGGCATACGGGTCAAGCGGTGTTTGATGTACAACACGGCCAGCACGACCATGAACAACACCGCGTAGATGAAGTAGTACTTCACGTCGGGGTTGTAGGCAATGCCGAAGAACTCGTGAAACGGCACACCACCGTCTTTCGCCCGTTTGCCGAACTCCAGACCGAAGAACGTTGGCAGCGGCGCAGGCATACCGTTCGGACCACCGGTCAGCGACAACCAGTTGTTGAGGATCAAGCGAATGATTTCACCGAAGCCCAGGGTCACGATTGCCAGGTAGTCACCGTGCAGACGCAAAACCGGGAAGCCAAGGATGCAACCCGCAAGGCCGGCGGTGATCGCCGCCAGTGGCAGCACCGTCCAGAAGCCCAGCCCAAGATACTGGTAACCAAGCGCCAAACCATAGGCACCGATGGCGTAGAACGCCACGTAACCCAGGTCGAGCAGGCCGGCCAGGCCCACCACGATGTTCAGTCCCAAACCGAGCAACACATAGATCAACCCGAGGATGACCACGCCCAGCAGGTAGGAGTTGGAGAAAAACGGAAACACCACGGCAATGACGATCATCAACGGGATGATCCAGCGCAAGCGGGATTTGTAATCGGGTGGCAGTACATGAACCCCGGAGCCAGTGGTTTCAAACCCTTCGAGAATTCTCAAACCCTTGGGTGTTTGCAGGAACAGGCTCAAAGCAAAGCGGCCAGCCATGACGATGGCGACAATCCACGCCACTCGCGTTGGTTGCAGGTTGAAGCCATAGCCGTCGAGGACGATGCCGACAATCGGACCAAATACGATGAGCGCTACAAGGCCGGCAAGAATCGCGTCAACCAGACTTCTTTTGATATCAATGGTTTTTTTAGTGGTTGAAGACATCGCTTACACCTTCGACACAAGAGGACGGCCGAGCAGGCCTTGAGGCCGAAAGACCAGAACGAGAACAAGCAACGAGAAGCTGAAAACGTCTTTGTAGTCGGAGTTGACCAGACCGGAAAACAGCGACTCGGAGATCCCCAGAATGATCCCGCCAAGCATCGCACCCGGCAGCGAGCCGATCCCGCCGAGTACCGCTGCGGTGAACGCCTTGATGCCGATGACGAAACCTGCATAGAAGTCGAACGTGCCGTAGTTCATGGTGATCAGCACGCCGGCCAACGCCGCCATCGCGGCACCAATGATGAACACGTAGGAAATGATGCGATCGGTGTTGATCCCCAGGATCGAGGCCATCTTGCGGTCTTGCTGGGTTGCGCGACACATGCGGCCGAGCTTGGTGTACTTGATGACATAGGTCAGCAGGCCCATCCCGACAAACGCTGCGACCAGAATGAAGATCTTGGTGTAAGTGAGCTGGACGAAGCCGGTCCCGACTTCTACTCGCAGTGCACCAGTCAACAGCGTCGGAACGCCTTGTTGGCGGGCACCCTGGGCGATCTGTGCATAGTTTTGCAGGATCAGCGAGATCCCGATGGCGCTGATCAGCGGTGCCAGTCGGGTGGAGTTACGCAGGGGTTTGTAGGCAACACGCTCGATGACCCAGCCATACACCGCCGTGACCACGATGGTGAAGATCAGTGTGCCGAGCATCAACAGAGGGAAGGATTCAATACCGAAGTATGCCAGCAGAGCCAGACTGATTGCCGCGAGGTAAGCGGAAATCATGTAAACCTCGCCGTGGGCGAAGTTGATCATGCCGATGATGCCATAGACCATTGTGTAGCCGATGGCGATCAGGCCATAGACCGACCCGAGGGTCAGGCCGTTGACCAGTTGCTGCAGGAAAATACCATCCATAACGCAATCTCACGCAATGAGAACCTGCACATGTGGCTGTGCGGTTCTTCTAAGGAAAATACAGATTTACGTCGGAGCAATGTCGGCCACGATCAGAAAGGCCACCACAACCCTTGTAGGAGCGGGCTTGCCTGCGATAGCGGTTAAACATTCAACAAAGTTGTCGACTGCCAGTCCGTCATCGCGAGCAAGCTCGCTCCTACAAGGGATCTGTGGGGTTCATCCGATCGAGCCAGCCCTTACTTCTGTTTTTCCAGCTGGTGGTACTTGCCGTCCTTGTCCCACTGGTAAACCACGTAGTCGGAGACTTTCAGGTCGCCCTTGCTGTCCCAGGTCTTCTCGCCCATGACGGTTTTGACCGGGTTGGCTTTCAGCCATTTGGCAGCGTCTTCGCCCTTGTTGGACTTGGCGCCATTGAAGGCAGCGGCCAAGGTCTGGACCGAAGCGTAAGCGTAGAGGGTGTAGCCTTCAGGCTCGGTACCGGCCTTGCGGAATGCGTCTACCACGGTCTTGCTGTCTGGCAGCAGGCGCGGGTCGGCACCAAAGGTCATCAGCACGCCGTCGACGTATTGCGGGCCGCCAGCGGTGGTCACCAGTTCGTCGGTCACGATGCCGTCGTCGGACATGAATGTCACGTCTTTGAGGCCTTCGGTACGCAGTTGTTTAACCAGTGGACCGGCCTCTGGGTGCAGACCGCCGAAGTAGACCACGTCGGCACCGGCCGCACGGATCTTGGTCACCACGGCGCTGAAGTCTTTCTCGCCGCGGGTCAGGCCTTCGTACAACACCGGCGTTACGCCGCGCTTGACCAGTTGCGCTTTGGTGGCGTCCGCCAAACCTTGGCCGTAGGTGTCTTTGTCGTGCAGCACGGCGACTTTCTTGCCCTTGAGCACGTCGACGATGTAGTCGCCAGCCACGATGCCTTGCTGGTCGTCACGCCCGCACATACGGAACATGGCGCTCAGGCCGCGCTCGGTCACCTTTGGGTTGGTGGAACCCGGGGTGATCGTGATGATGCCCGCTTCGTCGTAGATCTCGGAGGCCGGGATGGTCGACGAGGAGCAGAAGTGACCGACCACGCCGGCGACTTTCTGGTTGGTCAGGTCCTTGGCGACTGTCACAGCCTGCTTCGGTTCGCAGGCGTCATCGCCCTTGACCAGTACGATTTTTTCCCCGTTCACGCCGCCCGCTGCGTTGACCGCATCGGCCGCCGCCTGTGCACCCTTCATGTACTGTTCGCCAAATGCCGCGTTGGCGCCCGTCATTGGTCCCGCTACGCCGATCTTGATGTCAGCCTGAGCAAACGCAGAAACACCCAGCGCAGTTGCCACTGCGAGGGCCAGAAAGCCTTTCTTGTAAAACGTCTGGGACATGAGGTGGTGCTCCATGGTTTTTTAATTGGCACTGCGACTTCAATGAATGCTCAGAGCAAGGGCCGTGCCATCGGTTTTTTATTCTGAAAAAAGTCGCTGCTTTCTTGTTATTTCGACTGTTTCGGGCCCATTTTCATTGGGCGTGCAACCGTCTAAACCGCGGAAGGTAGAACCATTATTTTTTTGAGGCGCAACCCGCCTGCGCCATCATTGCAACCGCGGCTTTAAACGACGTGCAACCAGCCTGTAACAACGTGCGTCACCGAAGTGCACACTGCTGGTGCGAGACTGCTACAACCCGCACCACTACAGGCTAGCTGCAGATCGAAAAAGCGCCGCTTCCTACTGCAAAAATCAACCTTCAGATCACGATCCGAAGGCACTGGCCTGCGTGATACAGCGAGAATCCCGCCTCATACAGACAGCTGCGCAACCCCACCCCGGCTAATGGCTGCATGGGCGCGAAAGGAATCGGTAGTGCTTGAGGATTTCCGTTACACAGGTAATCGGCAAAGGCCTTGCCGACCACCGTTCCCGTGGTCACGCCCCGCCCGTTGTAGCCGGTGACTGCCACCAAACCCGGCGCCGGTTCGAACAGACGCATCAAATGATCGGGGGTAAACGCGATGCAACCGGTCCAGGTGCACTCCCATTCCACCGGTTTCAGGTAAGGGAAGTAATGTTGCTGCACGCGATCGGCCCAGGCCTTGAGGAACCAGGCCGGTTTCTGATTGCCATTACCCAGACTGCCAAGCAGCAACCTTCCGTCTTTATCCCGACGGATGCTGCTCAGCACCTGGCGGGTGTCCCAGGAACCCTGGCCCCCGGGCAGAATTTGCCGGGCGGCTTCTTCGGTCAGAGGCACCGAGGCCACCTGATAGTAGTAACCGGGGAAGAAATTGCGCCGCAGTTCCGTCCAGTCGCCTTCGGTGTAGGCATTGGAGGCAATCACCACTTTCTCGGCCATGACCGAGCCCTGGGCGGTTTGCACAGACCAGCGCTGGCCCTGACGCTCGAGTCGGGTGACCGGGGAATGATCGAATAATTGACCGCCCAGGCCGATGGCCGCTTTGGCCAGCCCCGTGGTGTAAGCCATCGGGTTGAGCGTGCCGGCACGGCGATCGAGCAACGCGGCGGCAATCTTTTTCGTCCCCGTCGCTTGTTCGCAGGCCTGACCGGTCAACAACTCCACCGGCGCCCCGCGGCGTTTCCATTGTTCTTCACGACTGCGCAAGTCGGCTTCGCCACGGGCGTTGTGCGCCATGTGCAGCGTGCCTTCGCGGCGCAATTGGCAATCGATGTTGTATTTATCCACAAGGCTGAACACCAGGGATGGTGCCGCCCCCAGCATGCGGTTGAGCTGGCTGCCGACTTCCGTGCCGAACCCGGCTTCGATTTCGTCCGGTGGAATCCACATCCCGGCGTTGACCAGCCCGACGTTACGCCCCGAACCACCGTGGCCGGCGCGATGGGCCTCCAGCACACAAACGGTCTTGCCTTGCTCCAGCAGATGCACCGCCGCCGACAAACCGGTAAAACCGGCGCCGATGACGCAGACATCCACCGTGACCTCCCCCTTGAGGGCCGAATTGTCCGGCCTTTGCGGCGTCAGTTTTTCCCACAGACACTCTTCGCGTAACGGCATTGCCAGACTCCAACAGAAACCTAACCCACCTCGTTGTCGCCGCCAAAAGATCGCAGCCTGCGGCAGCTCCTACAAAATCGCAGCCAGTCACAGTCCTGTAGGAGCTGCCGAAGGCTGCGATCTTTCCAGCCTCACAATCAATACTTAATCGAACGTAATACCCTGCGCCAACGGCAATTCCAGCGAATAGTTCACGGTGTTGGTCTGGCGGCGCATGTAGCCGCGCCATGCATCGGAGCCGGACTCACGACCACCGCCGGTTTCTTTCTCGCCACCAAATGCACCACCAATTTCAGCGCCGCTCGGGCCGATATTGACGTTGGCGATGCCACAGTCGCTGCCCACCGCCGACATGAACTGCTCGGCTTCACGCACGTCGGTGGTGAAGATGCACGAGGACAGGCCTTGTGGCACAGCGTTGTTCAGGCGCAGGGCTTCCTGGAAATCGCTGTAACCGACCACGTACAGGATCGGGGCGAAGGTTTCGTGGCAGACCACATCGCTCTGCTCCGGCATTTCGACGATGGCCGGCGACACGTAGTAGGCATTGGGGAACTTGTCTTCCAGCTGACGTTTGCCGCCGAACACCCGGCCGCCTTCGCTCAGGGCTTGTTCCAGCGCGTCCTGCATGTTGTCGAAGCTTTGCTTGTCGATCAGCGGGCCGACCAGATTGCCTTCCAGCGGATGGCCGATACGTACTTTCGAGTACGCGGCTTTCAGACGGGTGACGATTTCTTCTTTCACCGACTCGTGGGCGATCAGGCGACGCAGGGTGGTGCAGCGCTGGCCGGCGGTGCCGACGGCGCTGAACAGGATCGCGCGAACGGCCATGTCCAGGTCGGCGCTCGGGCCGAGGATCATTGCGTTGTTGCCGCCCAGTTCGAGAATGCTGCGGGCGAAACGTGCGGCGATTTTCGGCGCCACTTCGCGGCCCATGCGGGTGCTGCCAGTAGCGCTGATCAGGGCCACGCGCGGGTCATCCACCAGCGCTTCGCCGGCATCGCGACCGCCAATAATCACCTGGCTCAGGTGCGCTGGCGCATCGCTGAAGTTCTTCAGAACGCGATCGAACAACGCCTGGCAAGCCAATGCGGTCAGTGGAGTCTTTTCCGACGGTTTCCAGATCACCGGGTTGCCGCAGACCAGCGCCAGCGTGGCGTTCCAGGCCCAGACCGCGACCGGGAAGTTGAACGCACTGATCACGCCGACGACGCCCAGCGGATGCCAGGTTTCGCGCATGTGGTGGCCAGGACGCTCGGAGGCGATGGTCAAACCGTACAGCTGACGGGACAGGCCGACGGCGAAGTCGCAGATGTCGATCATTTCCTGAACTTCACCCAGGCCCTCCTGAGTGATCTTGCCGGCCTCCCAGGACACCAGCTCGCCGAGGTCGGCCTTGTATTCACGCAGGATGTCACCCAGTTGCCGCACCAGCTCGCCACGGCGCGGCGCCGGAACCTTGCGCCACAGTTCGAACGCATGATCTGCGCGACTGATGTGCTGCTCGACTTCAGCAGCGCCTTCCCAGTTCACGGCAGCGATCCTGCTGCCATCGATCGGCGAGTGCACCGGCACTTTGCCGTTCTGGTACAGGGCCGGGTTCACACCTAGACGATCAAGCAATGCGGCAACCATGGGTCACTCCTCAAGCAAAAGACAGAACACGTGCAGCCAGAAATTCACGGCTGATCAGACCTGTAGTTTTAGCTGCCCGGAGGTTACTCAACAAACGACCTTTAAGAGAGATATCATTCCGTTTATTCATGCTGTGCATTGCTGGCAATAAGAAACAAGAACCAAGGACCGCCCATGCTGAATAAACGCTACTTGCCATCGATCGCTGCGTTGCAGTGCTTCGAGGCCGTCACCCGGCATTTGAGCTTCACCCGGGCCGCCGAAGAGTTGAACCTGACCCAAAGCGCCGTGAGCAAACAGGTCGCGCAACTCGAAGAGCTGTTGCAACACCTGTTGTTTCGCCGGGTGCGCCGCCGCCTGCAGATGACGCCGGCCGGTGATCTGTATCTGGTTGAGGTGCGAAAAATCCTCACGCAGGTCGAGATGTCGACCCATTACCTGCGTTCCTACGGTGGCGAAACAGAAGTCCTGCGGGTTTCGACGCCTCCCACCTTCGGCGCACGCTGGCTGGTGCCGCGCCTGAAAGGCTGGCGCCTGCGGCACCCGTCGATCCACCTGGACCTGTGCAGCGAACAGGAGGCCGACGATCTGCTGCAAGGTCGCAGCGACCTGGCGTTCTACTTCGGCCAGGGCTCACGGCCGGGCACCGAATGCCTGAAGCTGTTCGGCGAAGAGCTGGTGCCGGTGTGCGCGCCGGGCAGCCTGCCAGACACGCCGTTTACCGATCCGACGCAACTGACTGACCTGGTCCTGCTGCAAAATGCTTCCCGCCCCCAGGCCTGGCATGACTGGTTCGACCATCAGGGCTACCACACCGAGCACAGTTACCACGGCCCTCGCTTCGAAACCTTTTATATGTGCATCCGCGCCGCCCAGGTTGGCTGCGGCGTGGCGTTGTTACCACGGTTTCTGGTGGAAGAGGAACTGGCTGACGGCAAGCTGGTCATTCCCTGGCAGCATGCAATGCCCAGCAGCGATGCCTATTACCTTGCGTACCCGGAGCACTCGGCGGAAGTGCCCAAGGTGCGGGACTTTGTGAAGTGGATGCTGGAGCAGATCGATAGCCCAGAGGCAGTGCAACATTAAGCCCCTGCACATCCCCTGTGGGAGCGAGCTTGCTCGCGATGACGTCATCACATTCAATGCTTCAATTGACTGTCAGTCCGCTATCGCGAGCAAGCTCGCTCCCACAGGGATCCGCTGCGCTCCAAGAAATTGCTGGCAATTCTGCCTGCTGATATGCGCCACTAGCGCCATTGTTCAATACCGCTGCAACGCTGGAGATTCCCGTTATGAGCGAGAGTGTGTTTGCCGATCGCATCGTGCAGAACCTGCTCGACACCGACTTCTACAAACTGACGATGATGCAGGCGGTGCTGCACAACTACCCGAACGTCGAAGTCGAATGGGAGTTTCGTTGCCGTAACAGCGAGGATTTGCGCCCCTATCTGGCGGAAATCCGTTTCCAGATCGAGCGCCTGGCCGAGTTGAGCCTGAGCGCCGACCAGTTGAGCTTTCTCGAGCGCATCAGCTTCCTGAAGCCGGACTTCCTGCGTTTTCTCGGGTTGTTTCGCTTCAACCTGCGCTACATCCACACCGGCCTCGAAAACGGTGAGCTGTTTATCCGCCTGCGGGGCCCCTGGCTGCATGTGATCCTGTTCGAAGTGCCGCTGCTGGCGCTGGTCAGCGAGGTGCGCAACCGCTATCGCTACCGCGAAGTCGTGCTGGAGCAGGCCCGCGAGCAGCTCTACCGCAAGTTCGACTGGCTGAGCGCCAATGCCAGCAGCGATGAATTGTCCGAATTGCAGGTGGCCGATTTCGGCACGCGCAGACGTTTTTCTTACCGCGTGCAGGAAGAAGTGGTGAATGTGCTCAAGCACGACTTCCCCGGACGCTTCGTCGGCACCAGCAACGTGCACCTGTCCCGGGAACTGGACATGAAACCCCTGGGCACCATGGCCCACGAATGGATCATGGCGCACCAGCAACTCGGCCCACGGCTGATCGACAGCCAGATCGCCGCACTCGATTGCTGGGTCCGCGAATACCGTGGCCTGCTGGGGATTGCCCTGACCGACTGCATCACCATGGATGCCTTCCTCGGCGATTTCGATCTGTTTTTCGCCAAGCTTTTCGACGGTTTGCGCCACGATTCAGGCGATCCGGTGCTGTGGGCGGAAAAAGCCATCGCCCACTATCACAAGCTCGGCATCGACCCGATGAGCAAGACGCTGACCTTCTCCGACAGCCTGACATTGCCCAAGTGCCTGGAAATATTCCGGGCGCTGCGCGGTCGGATCAATGTCAGCTTCGGCATTGGCACCAACCTGACCTGTGATATTCCGGGTGTCGAACCGATGAGCATCGTGCTTAAAATGACTGCCTGCAACGGCCAGCCGGTGGCGAAGATCTCCGACGAGCCAGGCAAGACGCACTGTAAAGACCCGAATTTCGTCGCTTACCTGCGACACGTTTTCCAGGTTCCTGCCGCCCTTTCAAGTACATCAAGCAAGGAGTGAATTCATGCAAGCCGTACAGCGTGAGATTGCTGAACAGCTCAAGGTCCAGCCGCCATTCGCCGACGAAGCCGCCCTTGAGGCCGAAGTCGCCCGGCGGGTGACCTTCATTCAGGACTGCCTGGTCAACTCAGGGCTCAAGACCCTGGTGCTGGGCATCAGTGGCGGGGTCGACTCCCTGACCGCCGGTCTGCTGGCCCAGCGGGCCGTCCGTGAACTGCGCCAGCGCAGCGGTGATGCCGCGTACAAATTCATCGCCGTACGCCTGCCCTACGAAACCCAGTTCGATGAACACGACGCCCAGGCTTCGGTGGATTTCATCAAGCCGGACGAGCGCCACACCGTGAACATCGGCCCGGCGGTCAAGTCCCTGGCCAATGAAGTCGCGGCCTTCGAAGGCAAACATGCGGTGTCGGTGGACTTCGTGCTCGGCAACACCAAGGCACGCATGCGCATGGTCGCCCAGTACACCATCGCCGGCGCGGCCCATGGCCTGGTGATCGGCACCGATCACGCGGCGGAAGCGGTGATGGGGTTCTTCACCAAGTTCGGTGACGGCGCCTGCGACCTGGCGCCACTGAGTGGCCTGGTGAAAAACCAGGTCCGCGCCATCGCCCGCAGCTTCGGCGCGCCGGAGTCGCTGGTGGAGAAAGTCCCGACCGCCGACCTCGAAGACCTGTCGCCCGGTAAACCGGACGAAGCTTCCCACGGCGTGACCTACGCCGAGATCGACGCGTTCCTGCACGGCAACCCGGTGCGTGAAGAGGCGTTCAGGATCATTGTTGATACGTACAACAAGACCCATCACAAGCGGGTGATGCCGTTTGCGCCGTAACGCCTGCGCGCAGGAGCGTGCAGGAGCTGTCGAGTAAAACGAGGCTGCGATCTTTTGATGTTCAAGATCAAAAGATCGCAGCCTGCGGCAGCTCCTACAAGCGCAAAAAAAAGCGTCCACTACGGACGCTTATTTTATGACTGCGATTCAATTCCTTCAGGGTCACGG
>NZ_JBFUID010000016.1:0-99307 GCF_056402055.1 Pseudomonas sp. P4_C4
CGTCGGAACGCCGCCCGGAGCAAGCTCGCTCCCACAGGTTTTGTATCAACCTGACGATTAGAAGCCCCAGCGCAGCAACAACAGCACCAGCACGACCAGGAACACCGTCTCCCCGACCATCAGCAGAATCGGCTTGATCCCGACCGCCGCCAGCTCCTTGAGCCGGGTCTTCATGCCCAGAATGCGCGAAGTTGGAACACTATCCCTGTGGGAGCGAGCTTGCTCGCGATGGCGGTGTGTCAGCCGCCATGAGTGTTGAATGTGAAACCGCTATCGTCGGAACGCCGCCCGGAGCAAGCTCGCTCCCACAGGTTTTGTATCAACCTGACGATTAGAAGCCCCAGCGCAGCAACAACAGCACCAGCACGACCAGGAACACCGTCTCCCCGACCATCAGCAGAATCGGCTTGATCCCGACCGCCGCCAGCTCCTTGAGCCGGGTCTTCATGCCCAGGGCACTGATGGAAATCACCAGGCACCAACGCGACAGTTCGTTGACCGATCCCTGCACCGCAGGCGCTATCCAGCCGGTGCTGTTGATGCAGGCCAGAATCAGAAAGCCGACGGCGAACCACGGCAACAGCGGCGGGCGCTTGCCGGTCGGGTCAGCGCCCTGCATGCGGGTGATCATCGCGGCGGTGACGATCACCGGCAGCAGCATGGCAACGCGCATCAGCTTGACCACCGTGGCCGTGTCGCCGGTCTCGGTCGACATGCTGTAGCCGGCGCCAACCACTTGGGCCACGTCGTGGATCGTGGCGCCGAGGAATACGCCCGCGACTTGCGGCGACAACTCCAGCCAGTTGGCGATCATCGGGTAGACGATCATCGCCAGAGTCGACAGCGCCGACACGCCGATGACGGTGAACAGTGTCGCCCGCTCTTTCTGCGGATGGTTTGGCAGCGCCGCCGCCAGCGCCAGTGCCGCCGAGGCGCCGCAGATGGCCGTCGCGCCGCCGGTGAGCATGCCGAACAGGCGCTGGAAACCCAGGGCCTTGGCCGCAACCACCGAAACACTGATGGTCACCACCACCAGAATCACCACCAGGGCTATCGGCTTCCAGCCCAGCGCCGCCATTTGCTCCAGGGTGATGCGCATGCCCAGCAGCGCCACGCCAATGCGCAACACCGTGCGCGCGGTGAACTCGATGCCGGCCTTGCACGGGCCGTCATCGGCGAGAAAGTTCAGGGCCATGCCCAGCAGCAAGGCAAACAGCATGACCGGCGCACCGTAGTGCTCGGACAGGAACGACGCGGCGGCCGCCACGATCAGACTGACGATAAACCCTGGTGCCAGTTCGCGCGTGCGACTGTGGATACGGGTGAGAGCAATGGCGCTCATGACGCGGACTCCTCGGATGCGATGACGATAAACGCCTGGCCGTCGATGCTCTCGACCGGGTAGTTGGTGACTTTGACCTGGGTGGAATTGAGCATGTAGCCGCTGCGCAAATCGAAGCGCAGGCCATGGGCGCAGCATTGAATCACCCGGCCCTCAAGGCGCCCGCCACACAGCGAGGCGCCCTGATGCGGGCAGCTGTCGTCGATGGCAAACAGCTGCCCGTCGACGTTGAATAACGCCAGGCTTTTGTCTTCGAATTCGAACAGCGCCCGGCCACCGGCCTGTGGGTGTTTGCCGGCTGGTACGGGAATGCGCCGGGTCATGTCGGTTGCCGCTCGCGATCACTTTCTTTCAGTGCCTGGCTCATGGCTGCCAGCAATGTCTCGGCAGGCTGTGCGCCGACCACCGTCATGCGGCGGTCGAACTGAAAACCCGGTACGCCACTGCTCGCTCCGGAAAAGCCTTCAAATGGAGAGGCGTCGCCATTCAGGCAATCGGCCACGGCCCCCACTTCAATGCCGCAGGAGCGGGCAATGGCGAGCAAGATCTCACGGCAACCGAGATCTTCGCCCTTCTGGAAATATGCCGCGAACAGGCGCTCAAGCAAGACGTCACTCTGGACAGCATTGCCCAGCGCACCGACACGCTCGAACAAACGATGAGCGTCTGCGGTGTTGGGCATGGTCGCGATGCGGCTGAAATCGATAGCCAACCCGACTGCCGCCGCAGCCTGCCGGATCTGGGCCTGACGCATGGCCACTGCGTCCGCATCGCCCAGGCGCTTGCGATAGAAATCGGCGAAGGGTTCACCTTGTACCGGCAGCTGCGGCAGCAACTGCACCCCGTGCCACACCGTGGTGATCTGCACATCCGGGTGGCGACTGCGAAACTGCACCTGCGCATGCTCCAGTTGGCGTTTGCCGATCAGGCACCAGGGGCAGATAAAATCGAAAAACACATCAATACGTAAACGACGACTCACAACTTCACCTCTATCCCGGCTGCACTGAAGGGCTCAGGCACGCTCTGACCCTCAAGCCGGGCGATATCTTTTTGGTAATGACACTTGGCATAGAAGAACACCGCTGCCGCCGCGAGGCTGACCAGTGGCACTAATTGGAAAGCGGCATGCAGGCCGATGAGGTCGGACACACGGCCAGTCAGGAACGGCCCCGGTGCCAGCCCCAGCAGGTTATTGGCCAGGGTCAGCGTGGCGAACGCCGTACCGTGGACGGAGTAATGGGTCAGGTTGGCAACCATCGCACCGGCGGGGCCGGTGGTGCCGGTGGCAATCGCCATGCCCAGACAGATCAGCGCCAGTTGCACAGGCCCTGCCGACAATGCGAACGCTGCCGACAGCAGCAGGCAACTGCCCAGGCAAAAACCAATGGCCAGGCTGACCTTGCGCTCCGGCGAGTTCCGACACAGGCGGTCGCTAAGCATGCCGCACAGGATCATCCCCGCGCCGCTGCACAACACGATGATCGCCGCCATGCCACCGGCCTTGTCGGTGGGCATGTCGTAGTAGCGATTGAGGTAGCTGGGAATCCACACCATCACCGTACCGCCGACGAACAACTGCAAGCCGCTGGCGACGTAGGTCGCTACCACCGAACGGCTGGACCACAGCGTGCGCAGCGGACGCTTGACCGCGGCGGCCGTCTTGTTCGCAATCTGCGCGGCACGTTGTGGCGCAATGCGCGCCTCCTTGACGATGAGCGGGTAAAGCACCGCCAGAAACAGGCCAAACAGCGACATGCCGGCGAACGACCAGCGCCAGCCCAGCTTGGCGGCAATCGCACCGCCCAAAGCCATGCCCAACACCGAACCGAACATGCCGCCAGCCATGAAGGCGCTGGCCAGGGTGGCGCGCATGTGTTTGGGGAACACCGAGATCACCACGGCGATGCCCACGCTGCCGTAGGCGGCTTCGCCGACGCCGACCATGAATCGCGCAATGAACATCTGCTGGTAGTCCTGAGCCAACGCGCAACCCAGGGTCGCCACGCTCCACAGAAAAGCCATCAGCGCCAGGCTCTTGACCCGGCCGAAACGGTCCGCCATCAACGACAGGGGAAACGTCAGCAGGCCGACCATCAGGGCAACGATGCCACTGAGCAGACCGAGCTGACCGTCGCTCAACGCCCACTCAGTCTTGAGCAGCGGGAATACCGCGTTCAGCACCTGACGCGACATGTAATCGGAAATCAACAGGCCGAACGTCAAGGCAAAGACGATCCAGGCATATTGGCGCGCAACGCCGACTCCGCCGGAGTCGTCATCGTCAGCGGCGATTGGGTGAAAGGCCATGCAGCCTCCTCAAGAGCTTTGTTTTATTTTTGTTATCAAGCGTGTAACGGTCAGGCGGACGAGAGGTCACGGCCTCTCGTCCCGACCCTCGGTCAGCCGCGTTGCGGCACGCCTTTCTGCCCAGCCTTGCGGTTGGGGGCCATGCCGTTGGCCAACAGGGTTTCTTCGATGGTTTCGTACTGCACGCCGATGCGGTAGATCTCGCGGGCTTCTTTGCCGGTGGCGATTTCACGGCCCAGTTCATGGGCAATGCGCACGGTTTGCCGGATCTGTGCAACCGAGCCGAAACGATCGCCCTTGTGATCAATGATAGTGTCTTCATTGCCCACACGCGGGTGCATGCCCATGGCCATCGACATGGTGTTGAATGGCATGACGTTCTTGAGCAGCGATTCGGAGGTCACAGTAGAACCGTCCGGCGCGCGGTGGAGGAAGTTGAAGAAGTTGAACGGATTCGGACCATCGAAACCGCCGCCGATGCCGATCCAGGTCAGGTTCAACGGACCTTTGTAGACGCCCCTGCGCACCAGACGCTCGAGGGTTTCCAAGGCATGCATGCCGGTCAGCTGGAAGTGTGGCTGGATGCCGTTGTCCATCAGGCGCTTGAGGTGCTCGGCAACCCAGGCCGGGCCAGCCGGTACGGTCATCTCGCTGTAGGCCGCCTGGATCATCGGGTTGGCCAGGGAGGTGCCTTCCAGGTATTCCGGATACAGCAGCTCCATGATGTTCATCTGGGTGGTGTTGATCGCGACCGTGACCTGATCCGGTTTCGGCGTCAGCTCGGCCAGCATGTGGCGAGTGTCGTCGGACAGCCACTTGGCCGCTTCACCGTCGCTTTCCGGAGCGAAGGAAATCGAGCCACCGACCTGGATGATCATGTCTGGCACGGCTTCACGCACACCGGCGATCAACTCGTTGAACTTCGACAGACGCTTGGAACCCTTGCCGTCCAGTTCGCGCACATGCAGGTGCAGCACGGTGGCGCCGGCTTCATAGCAATCGACCGCTTTCTGGACTTGCTCATCCATGGTCAGCGGGATGTCTTCCGGGAAGTCTTCAGGCATCCATTCAGGGCCGTACGGGGCCACGGTGATGACTACCTTTTCCATGTTTTCCGGGTGCAGGGAATCGTCGAAGAATTGCATGGTCTACTCCAGTTCTTATGATTGTCCCGCCCACCCGGGGTCGTGCCGGGCAGACGTGTTTACGAGTGCGAATGCTTTGAGTGCGGATGCAAGTGGCGTTCGATCAGAACGTCTTGTCGCCGATGATCCCGGCGCGATCCATCTTGCGATGGCACGGCGGGTAATCCATGACGGCGTAATGCTGGGTACTGCGGTTGTCCCAGATGGCGATGCTGTTGGGCTTCCAGCGCCAGCGCACCTGATACTCGGGGATGTACGCCTGGCTGATCAGGTAGCGCAGCAACTCGCTTGCGCCGGGGTTGGCGTCCTGGCCGAAGCGCACCCGCTCAGGGGTGTGGTAGTTGCTGATGTGGGTGGTGAAGGCGTTGACGAACAGCACCTTCTCGCCGGTTTCCGGATGGGTGCGCACCACCGGGTGTTCGGCGTCCGGGTACATCGCTTTGAGCGCCAGACGCTTTTCGATCGGCATCGCCGCACCGAAACTCGCTTCGATGCTATGGCGAGCGCGCAGGTCGGCGATCTTGACCTTCACGTCTTCCGGCAAACGCGCGTAAGCCTCGACCATGTTGGCCCACATGGTGTCGCCGCCCACTGGCGGGCACTCCACGCAGCGCAGCACGCAGCCCATCGGCGGCGCCTCGCGCCAGGTGGCGTCGCTGTGCCAGGCGTTTTCGTAGCGGTCCGCCGGCTGGTCCGGTTTCTTGTAGATCTGTACCAGACCCGGATGCTCCGGATCGCTACCGGCCACCGGATGATCCTCCAGCTCGCCGAAGCGTCGGGCGAAGGCCACGTGCTCGGAGCGGGTGATGTCCTGATCGCGCAGGAACACCACGCGGTGCTTGAGTAACTGGGCACGGATCTCGGCAAACAGGCCGTCGTCATGGACTGCGTCGGCCAGGTTGACGCCGATCAGTTCGGCGCCGATGGAGCAGGTCAATTGTTCGACTTTCATGGCTGGCCGCTCCTTAAACGACGAAAATCGAAGAGCCGGTAGTCTTGCGCGATTCAAGGTCGCGATGAGCCTGCACGGCGTCCTGCAACGCGTAGTGCTGGTTGATCTCGATCTTGATCCGGCCGCTGCCGACATGGTCGAACAGTTCGCCAGCCAGGGCGGCTTTTTCCGCAGGGTCGCTGATGTAGTTGGCCAGGGCCGGACGGGTCAGGAACAGCGAGCCTTTCATCGCCAGCATCACCGGGTCGAACGCCGGGATCGGGCCGGACGCAGTACCCACGCAGACCATCAGGCCACGGGGTTTCAACGAATCCAGCGAACCCATGAAGGTGTTCTTGCCGACGCTGTCGAACACCACGTTGACGCCCACGCCGTCGGTCAATTCGCGAACGCGAGCGGCGACGTCTTCATGGCTGTAATTGATCGTATGGTCGCAACCGTGAGCCCGGGCGATTTCCGCCTTTTGCTCGGTCGACACCGTGCCGATCACGTTCAAGCCCAGCAATTTGGCCCACTGCGAAACGATCAGACCGACACCGCCAGCGGCGGCATGCAGCAGAATGCTGTCGCCCGGCTTGAAGTCGTAGATGCGGCGCATCAGATACGAAGACGTCAGGCCACGCATGGTCATCGCGGCGGCGGTCTCGAAGCTGATGGTTTCCGGCAGCTTGATCAGCGGCGCAGCCGGGATCAGGCGCTCGGTGCTGTAGGCACCGAGGGTGTTGAGGAAACCGGTGTAGGTGACGCGATCACCGACCTCGACATTGGTGACCCCTTCACCAACGGCCTGGACTACGCCAGAGGCCTCGACGCCCATGCCGTTGGGCAGTGGAATCGCATAGGTACCGTTACGGAAATAGGTGTCGGCATAGTTCAGGCCAACTGCCACATGACGAAGCCGAACCTGGCCGGGACCGGGTTCGCCGACTTCGACGTCCTCATAACGCAGGACTTCGGGACCACCGGTTTCGTAGAAGCGTACGGCTTTAGCCATTTTTCTTATTCTCCAATCTGCAATATGGGCGTGTTGCATCGAATTGCGTTGATTGGACTGTAGGACGAGGCCTGTCGGGACGCTTCTCATCAGACGACAATGGCTTTTCATTTGGTGACAGGCAGAAACGGGATCACCCTAGCCGGCCCCGCTGCCACCTGCGCTATCATCGCCCGCCACGTCCCAAGAGTCTCGAAGACGGATGTCCGACACGCTGCCACTGCCCGACGATCACCAAGCCCTGCCACCGGTCCTGGCCGGCCCGCTGTTGCGGCGCCTTGAGCCCACACGGCTGGCGCTGTGGCTGGTGGCTTCCCGGGCACTGGCGCTGACCTTGCGCTTACAGGGCGTCGGCGATATCCGTCTCGATGCCGGGCAATGCACGGTGATTGCAGTGGGGGCTCATGCCTATGTGCACTTGATCGATGTGCAACTCGATTGCGCCCTGCCCTGGGACGAGTCGATCGACTATGACCTGCTGATCGATGGCACAGAGAAAGGCATCGCCGACTGGGCGCCGCATTTGCTGTACGGCGATGCCCGATGCCCGAACTTCGTTCTGCGCGCACGGGTCGACCAGTTGCTGCACGGCTCTTGCCGCAAGCCTCATCACCCGGCCGTTGACGGTTTGCTCTGCGTCGACCGGTTGCTGGCGCAAAAGCACGACGCCAAGGATCGCCCGGCACTGCTGATGATGACGGGCGATCAGGTCTACGCCGACGATGTGGCGGGGCCGATGTTGCGGGCGATTCACGCCTTGATCGAGCGTCTGGGCCTGTTCGGGGAACAGCTCGAAGGCGCCGTGGTCAGCGACAGCGCCAGGCTCTACGAGCATCCGGCCAGTTACTACCACCGTGCCGATCTGCTGCCGGCGCTGCAAAGCAATGAAACCCTGCGCGAGCGTTTTTTCGGCGGTGCGCGCAAGCCGATTTTCACCAGCAGCAGTGCCGACAATCACTTGGTGACCTTCGCCGAAGTCATGGCCATGTATTTGCTGGTCTGGTCGCCAACGCCCTGGACCCTGATCACGCCCCAGACACCGACGCTCTCGCCGGAAAGGCTCAAGCGCTACGCCCTTGAACAGACGCGCATCGATGCCTTCAAGGCAGGCCTTGGCAACGTCGCACGGGCCATGGCGCATCTGCCGACGCTGATGATTTTCGATGACCACGACGTCACCGATGACTGGAACCTTAGCGCGCAATGGGAGGAAACGGCCTACGGCCATCCGTTCTCCCGGCGCATCATCGGCAACGCGCTGCTGGCGTACATGTTGTGCCAGGGCTGGGGCAACAATCCGGATGCGTTCGGTGCCCTGCTGGAAAAGGCCGGCGCGTTGAGCGCCAGCACACACGATCACCTCGACAGCACCGTTCAGGATGACTTGATCGATGATCTGCTGAAGTTTCAACACTGGCATTACGTGCTGCCCACCACCCCGGCCGTGGTGGTGATCGACACCCGCACCCGGCGCTGGCGCAGCGAAATGAACCTCAAGCAGCCTTCCGGTTTGCTCGACTGGGAAGCCCTGAGCGAACTGCAACAGGAACTGCTGGACCACCCGAGTGCGATCATCGTTTCGCCGGCGCCGATCTTCGGCGTCAAGCTGATTGAAACCGTGCAGCGGGTATTCAGCTGGTGCGGTTATCCACTGCTGGTGGACGCGGAAAACTGGATGGCCCATCGCGGTGCGGCGCAGGTGATCCTGAACATTTTCCGCCACTCGCGCACACCGGGTAACTACGTGGTGCTGTCGGGGGATGTGCACTATTCCTTCGTCTACGAAGTGCTGATCCGCCATCGCAAGGCCGGGCCGCGCATCTGGCAGATCACCAGCAGCGGCATCAAGAACGATTTCCCCGCCACCCTGCTCGAGTGGTTCGACCGCCTCAATCGTTGGCTGTACTCACCACGCTCACCGCTGAACTGGCTGACCAAGCGGCGACGCATGCGCATCGTGCCGCATGTTCCTGAGCATGCTGAAGCGGGTGAGCGGCTTTGGAACTCGGCGGGGATCGGGCAGGTGTTCTTTAATGACCTGGGGCAGCCGCAGACCATCTATCAGCACAACTCGAACGGCTCGCCGAAGACCCGGATGATTGCGCCGGAAGGAGATGATTGAGGTAAAGAAGACACCACAAAAAACTGTGGGAGCGACGGTGCGGCGAGCAGGCTCGCACACACTGGATTTCTGGCATGTACTCTTTCCAGATCCTGTGGGCCTGCTCGCGAAGAGGCCAGTTAAATATTGGGGGAATCCATCCTGTAACCCGCCCCCGGTGCACCTTCATGGAGTGCCACCTGAATTTTCGAATACAAGGCATTCGCCTCAGCAGTGGTGATTGATCGCGAACAATCACGCAGTACAACACGTAGTAGCACATTCTCCTGCCCCGGCAGCAATCCGAGGCGATCAATGGCCTGCAGAGGCAGTTCTGTGAACGTCCAGCGCCCTTTGATCTGCATTTCCTCGATCCAATCTGAACAATCGCCAGCTGCCTGCAACATCCTTTCAGTCAACACTTCCTCGCTCAGCCCCGGCGTTACCGCTAACGAAATATCACGAGTAATCGAAGGCAACCGAGAGACAGCGCTCCACGGATTCAGATCATGCATCTGTGCCTGTACTCGTACGTTCTGATCACGCAGCAAACGAATATCCGGAATGCCTTTGCGCAGCATGGTCAAGCGATCCAATCCCATTCCCAGCGCCAGTCCTCCATGACGCAAAGGATCGATCTTCAGTCGCTCCAATAATGATTTGGCAATTCGACCGCACTCCAGAACCTCTACAGGGACGCCGTCATTCAACAGATTTACTTCGATCCCGCCCTCAGTGTAGTGATGCGGACTATCACTGTAGATCCAAGGCATATCAGGCACGGCGGATTTGAGGATATCGCCGACCAGGCAAAGCAAATGCTCATGCGTCGACAATTCAGGATCACCGAGCACCCAGATATCCATCTGATGCGGCTGCGCACAATGCCAACGATCCCGGCTATCGCGACGAAAAGTGATACCAGGCGCGGCCAATAATATTGACTGCCCCGGTTGTCGTAGCTTGGCCGCTCGCTGAAGCGCAGAGGGAATTTGGCTAGTGGTTTGCGTCCGTAACAGAGACCACTCGTCAACCCATCGAGTGTGTGCACTTCCAAGCGTAATCTCAGATGGGTCATAACCAAGCAATCCGTAGTTTTCTTCAGCGGAAACAATTCTCGGCCCCGTCTGCACTTGCGCTTGTGGCCAGCCTTTATCCGTTAACCCTTGAAGGACCTCCTTGAGTAATAATCGAATGGCGTGATCGGGTGCAGCGGGCTCTGTTAGATCAGCCAGTAACAAGGCTTGGTGTACGGACGTATCTGTCAGATATTTCTTTGATTCCTGCACTACACAACCCCTTATTAACAATTGAATGTAGACCCCCCGTAAAAAGACCCCCATAGACCAACCTAACGATTTCAGATCGTCCACCACAACCAAATTCGGTGAAACACTAAATTTTCAGAAGAGGACTACAGCCACTGCTTACACAAATAACCAAGAGCTTCTTACAAGACACCTAACGAGCATCATTAATTCTGAAAAAAATTCACATCAACGGCGGTTGCAGGAACTTAGTGCAACACGGTTATTGAATTGCAGAAGGGCCTAGAGGCCTCAAGCTGACTGAGTTTGCTATTGGAGTAAACGACACAATCGCAAATAGCATTGACTACAAAATCAACTCTCAATTAAACGAAGGGATTAATGGCGTTCATATAGCAATTGGGGACGGTTCCTCTGGCTATCACATAGACTTCCTGAGCCCAGCAGTAAAGGTAAGCCCAACTCACAACTGAGCCAACCTGATCGCCCTCACCACAACCATCCACATCACAGCGATGTCTAAAAACTGACACTGTAAAAGGGCTTACAGAAAGGATGAGCAGTGAAGCACGGCAAGTTACCGATGAATCTCAAGGTGCGCAGGCCGGCGGATTCTGGTGTACCTGTAGGCTTGCCCGCGGTAAGACCAGCACATCCAACATCAATGCTGACTGAAGCACCGCTTTCGCGAGCAGGTTCGTACCCACAATTGATCGGAGTCGCTCATGGACCTCACCCGCACCCTGATCATCGGCAACTCCGGTTCCGGCAAGAGCTGGCTGGCGCAGCGGCTGGCCGAGCAACTGCATGTGCCCTGGACCGATCTCGACCGGATTCACTGGCTGTCCGACGAACACAGCATCGCCCGCCCCCGAACCGAAGCATTGGCCATGGCGCGGATTGCGGCCGAACAAGAGCGCTGGGTGATCGAAGGCGTGTATGGCTGGATCGCCAGCGAAATCCTGCCAAGGGCGACTGCGCTGATATGGCTGAGCGTCGGGGACGAGGATTGCGTGGCCAACATTCGACAACGCGAGGCCGGGCGCGATGAGCAGGACCTGTTGCTGATCGCCTTGCTGGAGTGGGCGGGCAGTTATCGCCTGCGGCTGGGGTCAAGTGGGTTTGCGGCGCATCAACGACTGTTCGAGGAGTTTTGCGGTGCGAAAATCCGTCTGCGGGATCGGAAGGAGATCGCGGCGATGGTTCATCACTCGTAAATTTTCGCAGCTGCGGTCGGACAATCCTGATGGATGGCGTGTAGCTCAGAATGGGATTACATCAGTCACGGAAACGTCCTGAGGAACATTCGGCGATACTCGATACAAGCGTGGATGCACTTTCCACGTAACAACCACTCGTAGGTATCGCCTTGCCAACATGTACTCATTTCTGTACGTTCTCTGCATCAAGCGAGGACAATCACATGGAAACCATCAACTACACCAACGCTAGGGCACACCTGGCGCAAACCATGGACCGGGTGAATGAAGATCGCGCCCCGCTACTGGTAACGCGTCAGAAAGGCGAGCCGGTGGTGATGATGTCATTGGCCGAATACAACGCTCTCGAAGAGACGGCCTACCTGCTGCGCTCCCCAGCCAATGCCGAACGCCTGATCAAGTCCATCGCCAACCTGCGAGCGGGCCAAACCAATACCAGGCAACTGATTGAAGAATGAATATCGAGTTCACTCCTGAAGCCTGGGACGATTATCTCTGGTTCCAGCAGAACGATAAGGCAGGGCTCAAACGTATCAATCTGTTGATCAAAGCTATTCAGCGTGAGCCTTTCGACGGTCTGGGAAAACCCGAACCGCTCAAGCATAACTTGAGCGGATTCTGGTCACGCCGGATTACGGCCGAACATCGTCTGGTCTACGCCGTTGAAGACGGCGAAATACGCGTCGTGATGTGCAGATACCATTACTGAGCAGAACTTCATCCCTCTTTCACCACGCCCCTCACCCCCCTGACAATCATCTCCACCTCCCGCTCATCAATGGTCAGCGGCGGTAGCAGGCGAATGGTTTTGCCCCGCGTGACGTTGATCAGCAAACCGTGATCCCGGGCGGCGATCAGGCTCAGGTCGCGGATCGGTTGCTTGAGTTCGATGCCGATCATCAGGCCCTGGCCGCGGATTTGCGAGACGTTCGGGTTGCCCGCCAGTTCTGTACGCAATCTTTCGATCAGGCGTTCCCCCTGAATCCGGGCGTTCTCCAGCAAGCCTTGTTCTTCGACGATATCCAGCACCGTGCATCCGACCCGGCAGGCCAGCGGATTACCGCCGAAGGTGCTGCCGTGGCTGCCCGGCGTGAAGAGTTCGGCCGCCTTGCCACGGGCCAGGCAGGCGCCGATGGGCACGCCGTTGCCCAGGCCTTTGGCCAGGGTCATGACGTCCGGGACGATGCCTTCGTGCTGGAATGCGAACCACCGGCCGGTGCGGCCGATGCCGGTCTGGATTTCATCGAGTATCAACAGCCATGAGCGCCGGTTGCACAGTTCGCGCACGGCCTTGAGATAGCCCGGTGGCGCCAGTTGCACGCCGCTTTCGCCCTGGATCGGCTCCATCAGGATCGCCACGATCCGCGAGCCAAAGGCCTGTTGCACCTTGTCCAGCGCGTCGAGGTCGCCGAACGGCACTTTGACGAAATCCCCCGGCAGCTTGTTGAAACCCAGGCGCACCGCCGGGCCATCGCTGGCCGACAAGGTGCCGAGGGTGCGGCCATGAAACGCGTTCTCCATGACCACCACCAGCGGCTGCTCGATACCCTTGTGCCAGCCATGCAGCCGGGCGATTTTCAGTGCGGTTTCGTTGGCTTCGGCCCCGGAGTTGTTGAAGAACGCGCGGTCCATGCCCGCCAGCCGCGTCAGTTTCTGCGCGAGCCGTTGCTGCCAGTCGATGCTGTAGAGGTTCGAGGTGTGCAGCAGTAACCCAGCCTGTTCAACGATGGCGGCAACGATTTTCGGGTGGGAGTGGCCGACGTTGGTCACCGCCACACCGGCGACCGCATCCAGGTATTCGCGACCGGCCTGATCCCACAGGCGAGTGCCAAGGCCCTTGTTGAAACTCAAGGCCAAGGGTTGGTAAGTGCTCATCAGGCAGGCGGCGGTCATGACATCAAGCTCCAGCAAGGGTCGGTGTTTTTGCAGTATGGTTAGCCACCAGAGCTGGATAAACACTGTAAAACTTCAATCATTTAAAAGCTGAGCTTGATAATGGATCTGTTCCAGGCAATGACCGTCTACGTCAAAGTGGTAGAGACCGGCAGCATGACCGCCGCCGCTTTGCAGTGCGAAATGTCCACGACCATGGTCGGCAATCACCTCAAGGCCCTGGAGCAACGGCTGGGTGTGCGCCTGCTCAACCGCACGACACGGCGCCAGCGGCTGACTGAGTTCGGTGCCGCGTATTACCAGCGCTGCCTGGAAGTGTTGGGACTGGTGGCCGATTCCGAGCGACTGGCCGAGCAGACGCTGGACGAACCGAGCGGCATCTTGCGCATCACCGCACCCTTGACCTTCGGTACCGAGCGTTTGGCGCCGGCACTGAGCGAGTTCAGCCGGCAAAACCCGCGGGTGAAACTCGACGTGGTGCTGACCAACCGGCGCCCGGATCTGCTGGAAAACGGTCTGGATGTGGCGTTTCGCCTCGGCGCGCTGGAACCCTCCAGCCTGATCGCCCGCCCGCTGATCGACTACACCCTGACCATGTGCGCGTCACCGGAATATCTGGCCCGTCGGGGCACTCCGCAAACGCCTGAAGACCTGCGACACCACGACTGCCTGTCCTTTGCCTATCCGGCCGGCGATGACTGGCAATCGGTGCAAAAGGAATGGCGCCTGGCCGGTCCCGATGGCGAAGTCAGCGTGGGGGTCAGCGGGCCGATGCTGATCAACAGTTCGGCCGGACTGCATCAAGCCGCGCGAACCGGCATGGGCATCGTGATGATGCCCGATGCCTTGGTCGAACAGGACCTCAAGGACGGAAAGCTGCTGGCCTTGATGCCCGACTACTGCCCGCCCAGTCGACCGATGCACCTGGTCTATGCCCAGGATCGCCACCGTTTGCCGAAACTGCGGCGTTTCGTCGAATTCGCCGTACAGAGGTGGGGCAAGCACTAGCCGGCCGAACAGGCCATACAGTCGCTGATCGCCATTTACATCCCCGCCTTCACCAGCACCGGCTGCTCCTGATAACGATTCGGGTACAGCTGCTTCAACTGCGCGACCTTCGGCAAATCGTTGATCACGATGTACGGATAGGTCGGATGCTCGGTCAGGAAATCCTGATGTTCTTCCTCCGCCGGGTAGAAACCGTTGAAGGTTTCAAGCTTGGTGACGATCGGCTTGTCGAAGGCATGGGCGGCGTCGAGCTGGGTGATGTAGGCCTGTGCGACCCGCTGCTGCTCAGTGCTTTTGGTAAAGATCGCCGAACGATACTGGGTGCCGCTGTCCGGTCCCTGGCGGTTGAGTTCGGTCGGGTTGTGGGCCACCGAAAAGTAGATCTGCAGCAAGGTGCCGTAGCTGACCTGAGCAGGATCGAACGTGACTTCGACCGACTCCGCATGGCCGGTATTGCCGTTGCTGACGCGCTCGTACTGCGCAGTATTGGCCGCCCCGCCTGCGTAGCCGGAGACGGCATTCTTCACACCTTTGACATGCTGGAACACCCCTTGAACACCCCAGAAACAACCACCGGCGAACACGGCGGTTTCACTATGGGCCTGGGTGGTTTCGTCGAGGGCCGGTGGTGGGATGATCACCGCCTCTTCGGCAGCGCCGAACGAGAAGGCCGAGCATTGGCTGATGATGCCGGCAGCCGCCAGCCCCAACAGGGTACGGCGCCAGGTAAAGAGGGTTTTCATGGGGCGAACTCCTGAAGCGTTGGAAAGTAATCAGCCGAAGGTGAAGGCGTAAGCCGACGCGCCCGGATCAAGAAACTCGATGCTGAAGGTCCGGTCGGTCACGCCGCCGCTCTGGCGCACCAGTTGATACAAGCGCTGGTCGGTCACGGTGCCGCTGCCATCGGGGGCCACGTCCATGCCGTGGTCGTCGCCCGGCGCCTTGCCGTCGATCAGCACCTTGAAGCGCACCGGTTTGCCATCGGCGCCAGGGCCGAGCACCAAATGCAAATCACGGGCGTGGAAGCGATAGACGATGCGGCTGGCCGGTGCGCTGGCGGTGGCCCGCTCCGGGCCGACATGCCACTGGCCGTCCAGGCTCCAGTCGTTGAGGCCCAGTTGCGTCGGCGGGTTGTAGGCCGCCAGCTTGTCCGGCACCAGAGCGGTTTCCGGCACGAAATGCTCGGCACGTTGATAGCCGACGTAGGTTTCCGGCGACTGCACTTCGCTGTTGTCCGGGGCCATTTGCACGCCGTCGGCCTTGGCGTTGATCAGCCCGTCCGACACCTTGGTCGAACCGGCCTCACGCAGCAATTGCTGAATGATCCGCTCCGACTCGTCGTACGCGCCTTCGCCAAAATGGTGATAACGGATGCGTCCCTGGGCGTCGGCAAAATAATGTGCCGGCCAGTATTCGTTGTTGAAAGCGCGCCAGATCTTGAACTCGTTATCGATGGCCACCGGGTAGTTGATGCCCAGGTCCTTCATGGCTTTGGTGACGTTGCTGACGTCGCGCTCGAAGGCAAACTCCGGCGCATGCACACCGATCACCAGCAGGCCCTGATCACGATATTTTTCGGCCCAGGCTTTCACATAGGGCAGCGAACGCAGGCAGTTGATGCAGGAGTAGGTCCAGAAATCCACCAACACGACCTTGCCTTTCAAGGCCTGGGCATCGAGGGGTGGCGAGTTGAGCCATTGCACGGCGCCCTCCAGTGGCGGCAGGTTGCCTTCGACCGGCAAGGTGCCTGGGGATTTCTCGGCCACTTGCACCGCGCCCTCAGAGGTCGTGTTCTGCGCTAGTAGCGCCCCGCTGTTACGCAGCGATTTGCCGGACAGTTTCTCCACCAACGCTTGTTCGATACCGCCGGTAGACGCTGTGGAAAACCGCGCCAGAACCCCCGTATCCAGGCCCAGGGCAATCGCCGCCACACCGGCCAGCATCGCCGCGCCAAGACCGCGACGCACCCATTCGCCCGCGCCAATCGAGCGCTTCATCGCGGTGAAGACTTTGCCGCCCAGAAACAAGGCCAGCGCGAGGGACGTAGCGGCACCGGCGGCATACGCCAGCAGCAAAAAGGTGGTTTGAATGCTGGCGCCTTGCAGCGCTGCACCGGTCAACAGCAAACCGAGGATCGGCCCGGCGCAGGGCGCCCACAACAGGCCGGTGGCCACGCCGATCAGGAGCGAAGCACCGGGACGTGGCCGCGCATCGGCACCCGCCGCCTCCGACAAACGACTGCCCGCCGCCACCAGCGGCCGGGTCAGGCGCTCAGCCAATTGCGGCAGCAACAACGTCAGACCGAACAACGCGACGAACACCAGCGCCAGCCAGCGTCCGTACTGGTTGAGCTGCACCACCCAGCCACCGCCCACCGCCGCCAATGTGGCGACCAGCGCGAACGTCAGCGCCATCCCCACCAGCAGCGGCAATCCACTTTTGACGAAGGGTTGCCCGGTGCGGGCGAAGACAAACGGCAACACCGGCAGAATGCATGGGCTGACAATCGTCAGCACACCACCGAGATAAGCGAGGACCAGCAGCCACATGGCGATTACCTGCAAAAAGTGAGTGGTAGGGAATCACACCGTCTTCGGCACGAATTTCATCGCCAGGCCGTTCATGCAGTAACGCAGGCCGGTGGGTTTCGGGCCGTCGTCGAAGACATGCCCCAGATGCCCGCCGCAACGCCGGCAGTGAACCTCTTCGCGGACCATGCCGAACGCACGGTCCTGGCGGGTCGCCACGGCCTTGTCCAGCGGCGCCCAGAAACTCGGCCAACCGGTGCGGCTGTCGAATTTGGTCGCTGAGGAAAACAGCAGCAACTCGCAACCGGCACAGACGAAAGTGCCATCGCGGTGCTCGTTGTTCAGCGGGCTGCTGTAGGCCCGTTCGGTACCCTCTTCGCGCAAGATGTCGTACTGCTCGTCACTGAGGATGGCGTGCCATTCTTTGTCACTGTGGGTCACTTCGAATGCCTCCGCTGCGCTGGCCTCGCTGATTAATGCGGTGCCTGTGGAAAACTTCGGCAACAAGCCGATCGCCAGGGTTGCCACCCCCAGTCCGCCGCTCACTAGAAGAAATTGCCGTCGTGAAAACATGCTCGTCTCCAAAAAATCCAGGGGTGTTTCATGGAACACAGCCTAGGCTTTGGGTGATCGCCAAATCCTCACGGGAAGTTAAACAATTCGTGATAACTCGGCCCCCGAAAAACCCGCACAATGCCTGTGCAAATGTAGGAGCGAGCCTGCTCGCGATGGAGGCCAACGATGACGCGGGATACCTGACGCCCCGCGGCGTCCTCAGGTTTTTCGCGAGCAAGCTCGCTCCTACAGTGGCATTACGCACAATGCGTCCATTGCGCTGAAGGATTGAGCTGTATGGAACAGACCAAACGCGTCCTGGTGGTCGAGGACGATATGCATATCGCCGACCTGATCTGCCTGCATCTTCGCGATGAGCAGTTCGAGGTGGTGCACAGCGCCGATGGCGATGAAGGCATGCGCCTGCTGCAGCAAGGCAACTGGGACGCACTGGTCCTCGACCTGATGCTGCCCGGTGTCGACGGCCTGGAAATCTGCCGCCGCGCCCGGGCCATGGCCCGCTACACGCCGATCATCATTACCAGCGCGCGCTCCAGCGAAGTACACCGGATTCTCGGCCTGGAACTGGGTGCCGACGACTATCTGGCTAAGCCCTTTTCCATGCTTGAGCTAGTGGCCCGGGTCAAGGCGCTGCTGCGCCGGGTCGATGCCATGGCGCGCAACCTGAAGATGGACGCCGGCAGCCTGCTCACCGACGGCCTGGCCATCGACCCGATCACCCGCGAAGTGTCCCTCGACGGACGGCGCCTGGACCTCACGCCCCGGGAGTTCGACTTGCTGTATTTCTTCGCCCGCCAGCCCGGCAAGGTGTTTTCGCGCATGGACCTGCTCAATGCCGTGTGGGGCTACAGCCACGAAGGCTACGAGCACACGGTCAACACCCACATCAACCGCCTGCGCGCCAAGATCGAGGCCGACCCGGCGCAACCGGTGCGCATCCTCACGGTCTGGGGTCGCGGCTACAAATTCGCCACCGGTGAGGAGCCGCAGCCATGAGGCTGACCCTGACGCAACGCCTGTCCCTGGTGTTCGCCGTGCTGCTGCTGGTGTGCTGCGGCACCTCGGCGTGGTTGCAGGTGCGCTCCAACCAGATGCATGAGCAGGAAGTGGTGCAAGGGCTGTCCCGGGACCTGGCGCAGCACATCGCCAGTGACACGGTGCTGATGGACACCCAGGGCCTGATGCCCAACGCCGTGCGCGACCTGTTCAGCAAACTGATGCAGGTCAACCCCAGCGTCGAGGTGTACCTGCTCGACTCCGCAGGCAAGATTGTCGGCAGCGCCGCGCCCGAAGGCCGGATCCGTCGCGAACAGGTCGACCTGGCGCCGATCCAGCGCTTGCTGCGGGGCGATGCCCTGCCCATCCTCGGCGACGATCCGCGCAGCGTCGATGCGCGCAAGGTGTTCAGCGCTGCACCGCTGAAGGTTGAAGGCAAGCCGGCCGGTTATCTCTACGTGGTGCTGCTCGGTGAAGATCACGACCGCCTGGCCGAGCGCGGTGCGACCAGCGCGGCGCTCAACACAGCGCTGTTGTCCATCGGACTGGTGGCGCTGCTGTGCCTGATCGCCGGTCTCACCGCGTTTGCCCTGATCACCCGGCCGTTGCGCCGCCTGACCGAAACCGTCAGCCAGTTCGACATCGATGGCGTGCCGGTCACACCGGCCCTGCCCGTCGCGGTGGAAAAAGCCGCCAGCCACGATGAAATCGCCGTGCTCGATGCCGCGTTCCGGCAGATGCAGGCACGCCTGGGCGAACAATGGCGCTCGTTGACCCGCCAGGATCAGGAGCGCCGCGAACTGGTGGCGAACATTTCCCACGACTTGCGCACACCGCTGGCCTCGCTGCACGGTTATCTGGAAACCCTGTCGCTCAAGGACACCACGCTGTCCCCTGCCGACCGCCGTCGCTATCTCGGCATCGCGCTGGATCAAAGCCGCAAGGTCGGTGGTCTGGCGCAGTCGCTGCTGGAACTGGTGCGCCTGGAGCATGGCTTCGTGCAGCCGGTGCTGGAGCGCTTCTCCCTGACCGACCTGGCCCAGGACATCTTCCAGAAATTCGAACTCACCGCCGAAGCGCGCAAAGTCGAACTCAAGGCCACGTTCGCGCCGAATGCCTCGGCGGCCTGTGCTGATCTCGGCTTGATCGAGCGGGTGCTGACCAACCTGTTCGACAATGCCCTGCGCCATACCCCGCCGGGGGGCGAGGTCGAACTGGGCCTGCGCCCGCAAGGCTCATTCATCGAAGTCACGGTCAGCGATACCGGCCCCGGCATCGCCCCGGAACTGCGCGAAGGGTTGTTCCTGCGGCCGTTCAATATCGGCGGCGCACGGCGTGATGGCGGGCTGGGGCTGCGGATCGTGCATCGCATCCTGCAATTGCACGGGCGCGAGATTCAGTTGATCGATATGCCGGGGCGCGGTGCGACGTTCCGGTTTTCGTTGCCGATCGATGAGGAAACGGCGACTGCCTTGGCGGTGCGGTCGATGAACCTGAATACACCGCGGCAGGCCTGACAGTCCGAGGCGCCTGCATCGCGAGCAAGCTCGCTCCCACAGGGGTTATGTGTCGATCACAAAATCAGCGACACATCGGATCAATTGTAGGAGCGAGCCTGCTCGCGATGGACGTTAACGATAACGCGTTCATTCTGGATGAACTCGGTGCCCTTGAGACCATCGCGAGCAGGCTCGCTCCTACAGGGGGAGCAAAAAGATGACCAGCCGCCTGTTGATCCGTGACAACGCCGCCCCGGTCCAATAGATTAGGCGACCTGAAAAAGCCCCCGGGCTTTCTCGCCCCTATTCAAGTTCAAAGAAGTAGTGAAATTTCAATGTCCGATTCCAATACCGCTGAATCCGTAGTCACCCTGTCGTCCAAAGCGGAATACGAAAACTCCATCAATCTTTCACAGCACATGCCCCAGGCCAAGACCATCAGCGAGATGGTGCTGGACGCTTTCCAGTCCACCCGCGAAAGCGACCAGATCCGCGAACTACGCGCCGCGATCCGCCAGGCCCACGACAGCTTCGACGATGACAAAGCCTACGAACTGATGGGCGAACTCAAGCAGCTCAAGGACGCCGAAGCCGCCGACATCGCCGCCCTCGAAGACCTGAGCAGCAAATTCCCGATCAGCCGCATCCTGTCCAGCTTCAAGGACGACCCGGCGTTTCAGGAAATCGTCTACGGCCTGGCCCTGAAGGTGCTGAACCAGACGCACCAGGCCATCAGCAACCCGAGCGGCGGCAAGAGCAAAGCCGCCAAGGCCAAGAAAGAAGTCGAAGTGTTCACCATCAGCAAGGACGGCATCAGCGTCACCTTGCCGTTGCGCACCCCGCGCTCGCGCCTGAACGTCGACCGTGAAGCCCTGGAATTCCTCGGTTTCACCTTCGTGGGCGAAGGCGAAGAGGCGGAGCTGGAAAGCGAGACGTTCCTGGACAACAGCGGTGCCGAACAGGCCGTCAACCGCAAGAACATCATCACCGCCCTGCAGCAGCAGACCGCGTTCGACGGCTATAGCATCGCTGCGCAGTAAGGCGACCTCGCCACAAGGTCTTCAGCGACTGACTCAAGAGCCCCGCCATCAGTGCGGGGCTTTTTATTGCCCGTGATTCGGGCAAATCCGCGATTACTCTTCCAGTATCGACGCCAGAACCACACTTCCCTTCACCCATGAGCACCACGGGTCCGCCTGCAGGGAGCGTCAACTCACTTTCCAGCCCAGACCTCGGTGGTGCAACTGCTGAGGTCATCATGAACACGACCCCCTTGTATCGCCAGTTGGCCAACCATTACCTGGACGCTATCCGCAGCGGCATCTTGAAAACCGGTGAACGCCTGCCCTCGATCCGGTTGATGATGGAAAAACACGCCGTAAGCCTGTCGACCGCCGTGCAGGTGTGCCGGGAACTGGAAGACTATGGCGTACTGGAAGCCCGGCCGCGCTCCGGCAACTACATTCGTCAGCCCGACACCGTGCCCAGGCGCGCCCCGATTGCCTTGGCGCCAACGCTGGATACCAGCATCTATGTCGGCATCCATGAACAGGTCTCAGCGGTGCTCAAGGCCAGTCAGCGCGCATCGATCAAGGTCAACTTCGCCAGCGCCTACTGCGCGCCCGAGCTGTATCCGCTGAAAACCTTGCAAGACAACATGATCAAATCACTGCGCTTGGCCCCCTACCTGCTCGGCACCGCGGGCGGCGCCTGCGGCAACAGCGCATTGCGCAACATCCTGGCCCGACGGGCTCTTGCCAGCAGGACCCACCTGGCCCCCGAGCGGATCGTGATCACCAACGGCGCCACCGAAGCGATCAATCTGGCCTTGCGCGCGGTCACCCGCCCCGGCGACACCGTGGCCGTGGAGTCGCCGACGTTCTACGGTCTGCTGCAAATTCTCGAAAGCCTGAACCTGCGGGTGCTGGAAGTCCCGGCCTCAGCCCACACCGGGCTCAATCTGGCGGCCCTGCAACGGCTGCTGCAAGGCCCCGAGCGGATCAAGGCATTGATTGTCATTCCCAACCTGCAAAACCCGCTGGGCAGCATCATGCCCGACGCCAACAAGGCACGGCTGGTGAAACTGTGCGCCGAGCACAACACCGTACTGATCGAAGACGACACCTACGGCGACCTGGTGGACACCGAGCAGCCGTTGTCCACGCTCAAACACTGGGACCGCACCGACAACGTGATCTATTGCGCCTCGCTGAACAAAACCCTCGCCCCGGGCATGCGCCTGGGCTGGATCAGCGCCGGCAAATGGCACGAGCGCGTGGAAATGCTCAAGCATACGCAGTCACGGGGGTGCGAGGCGTTATCACAACTGGCGGCCAGTGAATTCATGCGAACACCGTCTTACGAGCGTTACCTGCGGCGGTTGAGGAAAACCCTGACCCAACATCGTCAACAGATGAGCGAGGCGATTACTCGCTACTTCCCCCTCGGCACCCACGTGACCAATCCCCAGGGCGGCACGTTGTTATGGGTTGAACTGCCTCGCCGGTATTCGTCCATGGCGTTTTTTCATGATGCGTTGAACGTCGGCATCCAGATTTCGCCTGGGGATATCTTTTCCAATGCCAGGCGTTTCGATCACTTTGTGCGCATTGGCTGCGGCGCGCCGTATTCACCGCGGATTGATGAGGCCGTGCAGACCTTGGGCCGCTTGCTCCAACATCAGGGTTAACCGCAATCCTGTGGGAGCGAGCTTGCTCGCGATGGCGGTGTGTCAGACACATCAATGTTGAATGTGCTGCCGTCTTCGCGGGCAAGCCCGCTCCCACAGGTTTGGGGGGTGATCTTCAGAGCGGATTCTGGTGCAGGCAAATGATATGCGGGTCGTCATTCCAGTGCGGGAAACGCTCGGCGATCAACGGGTCGTGACCGGGGATGACGTGGTCTTCGCTGTCGGCCAGGCGATCGATCTCGGTGAAGGCTTCGAGGGTTTGCGCCAGGTCATCGAGAATCGGAAACGGACTGCGCTCACGAATGTTGACCCACAGGTGCGCAGCATCCGAGGCCAGCACAATCCAGCCGCGTCCGGTATTCACCCGCACCACCTGACTGCCCGGCGTATGCCCGCCCACCGGGTGCAGCGTTACGCCGGGCAGTACCTCGACAACACCGCTGTGCAAACGCATCCGCCCTTCGAACAGCGGCGGCAGCGCCGACATCACATCCTCGACCTCGTAGGTTTTGTTCACCGTGCGATGGGCCATTTTCGGCCCGGTGCAGAAACGCAGTTCCGCTTCCTGCAAATGCATGGTCGCCTTCGGGAACAGCCCGAGGTTGCCGGCATGATCCCAATGCAAATGGGTCAGGATCAGGTGTTCGACCTGCGCCGGATCAATGTCCAGTTGTCGCAGGGATTCTTCCGGCAGGCGATACATCTGGCGATTGCGCCGCTGCGCCGTGGCCGGTTGAAAACAGGTGTCGACCACGATCACCTGCTGCTCGTTGCGGATGACCCAGAAGTAGTAGTCCAGTGGCATTGGCACATTCGGATCACCGCAGCAGGCGTCATAGAGAAAGTTCTCTTTGGCGGTGCGCTGAGCATTGGCACCGACGCGGATGGCGAACACTTCGTACACAGGCATGGGCATAGACACCTCCGGATTCAGGCCGCTGCGGTGGTTTTGAGAGTCGGACGGAAGTCGAAATCGATCTGCTCGCTGATACCCAGGTCATGGGCCAATTTATGCAGGCCACTGTAGTCACGCATGATGTTCGCGTTCCTGTTGCTCTCGCGGGTGTCGGCAATGATCAGCGCTGCATCCTCGACCCCAAGCTGCGTCAGAATCGCCTCCCACATCGAGTAGTCCTGGGCGATAAAAGCACTCAGCGCCACCGACAGGTTGCGTGCGAAAAATTCCCGCTGGGCCGGCTGCATGTTCGCGTACATGACCTTCGCCACTTCGGCCAGCACCTTGCTGTGGGCGTACTCGTCACGGTTGTGCAGTTCGGCCACCCGGCGATTTTGCGGCTGGATGGTCTGGTCGTCCGCCAGCAAGTCGAGATAGGCGTTGACGCTGATCTCGGCCACCACCGCAAAAGTGATCGCCGCCAGATCCCGCTGCCATTGCTCGGGCAACTCTGCATGCAAGGCCTTCAGGCGCAGGTAAGTGACGGACGGCGGCAGATCCAGGTCCTGATCCAGCGCCCGCTCCAGTTTGGTCCGCTCGATGGCGCGCAGGTGCATCAGCGTGTGGTAGTGCTCGTCAATCAGGGTCTGTTGCATGGCCTCGCGAAAATGCCAGTCGTCCTTGCCAAGGTACTGATTGGCGATGACGCTCAGCGCCGGATTGACCACATGCTCCTCGGCAGTGACGGTGCGCAGGTTGTAGCCGATCCAGCCCCAGGTCACCACGCTGCTCTTGAGTTCGTCGCTCAAGGCCTGGAATTTCGGATGATGGAAAAACGGCACCATGCATTCCGGGTAATCCGGGCGCGCCGGGTCGAACACTTCTTCGACCTGGCCCCTGTCCGGCGAACACACCGTGGCGCGCTTGGTCCAGGCCTGGTTGAGCCGCACGATCAGTTGATGATCGACCTGGGCGATCTCGATTGCTGTTTGCATGACGCGATACCTGTAAGGCGCGTACCCGCCAAGGGGTACGCCGAAAAAATGAAGGGCGACGGAAAAATCAGGCCAGCCAATAGCGGGTCAGGTGGCGCGCCGGGTCAGTGTAACGACTGCGCGCATGGATCATTCGCCAGTTGTCCCAAATCAGCAGGCATCCGTCGGGAATCAGCACCGGAACGTTGTGCTCGACGAAGTACGCTTCGCCAAGCACGGCAAACCTGGCCAGCGGCGAAGTGCTGTTGGTCACCAGCGATTGCTGCAGGGCTTCCTTGGACGGGTTCACGTCGCCGTAGTGAAACTGGTTGTAGCTGAAGCGGAAAATATCCCCGTCTTCCGTAGGCGTGAGGATGTATTCCTTGACCCGCCGTTGTCCCGGCTCACCCGGTTTGGCGGTGGCGACAAATTCTACCGGTGTGTCATCCAGCCACTCACGCAGTTGCGGTTCGCCGTGTTCTAGGGCGCGGAGAAATTCATAGCCGTCCACCAATCCGGTGTGCCCACCACCGCACGTCGCCTGTTTATGGCAATGCAATGCCAGATAACGCGGTGGCGGCCCGTACACCGGCGCTTCAGTGTGCGGGCCGATGCCGTTCATGCTCTGGGAGTACGGCAAATCTTCGTAACCCGGCTTGCGGGTGATGGGAAAGGCCATCTGGCCGTTGAACTGCGGAATGATCGGACCGAATTCGCACAAGGTGCCTACGACATCATCGGCAAATTCGTCGGGGGTCAGCACTGTCCAGCCTGACGTCGACAGCTCTTCATGACGATGGCCGAGCGAAATGCAAGGTTGAGACGCAACAATCCCTTGGTCTGACATGGTGAGATTCCTGGCGGGTTATCCGGCGTTGACGGTTGATGTGTACGCGGCAATGAAGTCGCGGCAGGTGTCACCCGGTCGATAGCGCTGCGCGTCGATGCTCTGCACCGGGGTGATTTCGGCGGCGGTGCCAGTGAGAAAACATTCATCGAAGTCGCCAAGCTCCGTAGGCAAAATCGTGCGCTCGACGACCTGGTAGTCCAGCACTTTGGCCAATTCAATGACGGTCTGCCGGGTAATGCCATTGAGAAAGCAGTCCGGGGTCGGCGTGTGCAAAGTCCGGCCTTTGACGAAGAACACATTGGCACTGGTGGCTTCGGCAACGTGGCCGCGCCAGTCGAGCATCAGCGCATCGTGGTAACCCGTGTTCTCGGCGTCGTGCTTGCTCAGCGTGGCGATCTGGTAATGCCCGGAGGCCTTGGCCTCGAACGGGCTGCTGCTCGGCGGCGGGCGGCGCCAGCTCGCGGTTTTCAAGCGGATACCGGCCATGCGCGCCGCCGGGTCGAAATAGCTCGGCCACTGCCAGCACGCGATGGCCACGTGCACACGGTTGAAACGCGCCGAGGTGGAAATCATCTCGCTGCCACGCCAGGCCACCGGGCGCAGGTAACCATCGACGACGTTGTTGCGTTGCAGCAACTCATGGCTGGCCGCTTCCAGTTCAGCCAGCTCATAGGGGATGGCAAAGTCCATCCATTGCGCCGAGCGATACAAGCGCTCGCTGTGTTCGCGCAGCTTGAAGATCCTGCCGTTGTAGACTCGTTCGCCTTCATACACGGTGCTCGCGTAATGCAGGCCATGGGTCAACACATGCAACTGCGCCCGGGACCACTCGACGAACTCGCCGTCGAGCCAGATAACGCCCTCGCGCTGATCAAACGGGATACTGCTCATATCCATATCTCCCCATTGTTCATAAATTTTCCTACGCCGTTTCCAGCAACACGGGTATCAATTCCGGCACGGCGGCGAGCTCGGTCTGAAAGAAGAACGCACGCTCGCCGAAGGCCGGTTGCAAGTCGTCGAACCAGGTCACTTGCGGATCGAAGCGCGCGTAGAACGTGCGCAACACCCATTGCGGATTGCGTGCCTGGAGGAACTGCAAGACGAAGACTTTTTCCCCGGCGACGGTCTCGATGCCGTTGATCAACACCTTGCCGTAGAAGGTGCTCATGGACGGCCCGCGCACCGTGCGCGCAAGCCCCGATACCGTGCGGTACGCCGCCTGGAAGATCTCGAAGGCCCGGGCCAGTGGCATCGCGAAGTAGTGGCTGGGGCCGGTGTCACGCTCGACGAACATGTAATACGGCACGGCCCCGAGCCGCACACCTTCGGTCCACAGCGCCGCCCAGTCGGCGGGGTTTTCGTTAATGTGGCGGATCAGCGGCGCCTGCATGCGCACCGTCGCGCCCGTCGAGCGAATACGCTCGACGGCCTGGCGGGCGATGGTCTGGCGGATCTCCACCGGGTGGTTGTAGTGCCCCATGATCGACAGGTTTTTCCCCGCCGCGACGATGCGCTGGAACAGCTCCAGCAGCTCGGGTGCATCCTTGTCGCTGACAAAACGCTGCGGCCAGTACGCCACGGATTTGGTGCCGATGCGGATGTTCTTCAAGTGCGGCAAATCCAGCAGCGGCTCGATGTAACCGGCCAGGGAGCGGGTGTTCATGATCATCGGGTCGCCGCCGGTAATCAGCACGTCAGTCACTTCGGTGTGCACCCGCAGGTAGCTGACCAGCTCCTGGGACTCACGGGCATTGAACTTGAGTTCTTCTTCGCCAATGAACTGCGCCCAGCGGAAACAGAAGGTGCAGTACGCGTGACAGGTCTGACCGGCACCCGGGAAAAACAGCACGGTCTCGCGGTACTTGTGCTGGATGCCCGGCAGAACTTTTCCGTTGAGGGTGACACCGTTGTGGGTCAACTGCCCGGCCGGATGCGGGTTCATGCGCCGCCAGATCGCCTCGATCCGACGCTTGATCGCCGCGTTGTCATCCTGCTCGATCAGGTGTTTAAGCGAGGCATACTCCTCCGCCAGCAACATGTCCTTGTGGGGAAAGGTCATGCGAAAAACCGGATCGTCCGGAATGTTGTTCCAGTCGATCAGCGTGCCCAGCACGTATTCGTTGGTGCGAAACGGCATGACCCGCGCCACCACGGTCATGGCCTCCTGCAACGCCGGCGTCAACTTGTGCCAGTAAGGTGATTCGCGGATGGTGCGTGAGTTATAAGGTTTGTAGCGTTCGTGCTCCGACAGTCCTTGCATGGCCGCGCTCCTGGTGATTGCCCTGGGTGTTGTCAGGCGATGGCCGGCGCTTTGCGCTCTATGTCCATCCACGCCCGGACGCTGTCGCGATCCCACTGGCGCCGCACATACGCCGCGAGCCGCGCCGGCACCGGATCGCCGTTGGCAACCAGTCGGTTGAGCATGATTGCCAGGTCGGTGTCGGCAATGCTCCAGTCACCGAACAGATGCTCGGCGCCCTCTTCCAGCAAATGCTCGGCGACGAAGAACAAGCGCTCGACGGCGACACGGGCATCGGCGCTCAGGGGCAGATCTTTTTTACCGAAGTAGACCAGGTCAAACGGGCGCTCCTTGCGCACCACCAGCAAGTCACTGCGCAACCAGGCCTGCAATTGACGGGCACGGGCACGCTGCTGGATGTCCTGCGGATAGAGTTTTTTAAGCCCTGGGGAGAGCTCATCGAGGTATTCGGCAATCGCCGATGATTCCGACAAGGCAAAACCCTCGTAAACTAACGTTGGGATTTTGCAGGTCAGCGAAAGATCGCGATAACTCGACAGATAGTTTTCGCGTGTTCTTAGATCAACGGTAACAAGTTCAAATGAAAGTTGCTTTTCCTTGAGCGCCACAAAAGCCGACATCGCAAAAGCGCTGACATAATCGGCGCCAACATACAGTTTTAGCTTCCTGTTTTCCATATAACACTCCATTGACCAACTGCAGGAATTGACGTGCATTGGAAGTGATCGTAGTTAGTTGAGTGAATGTTGAATAGATACAGAATTTGTCCGTTTCAATCGATACAGAACGTTGTTTTTCACCGGCAGACACGCAGCCAGAATCCCGGCAAAACTGCTGCAAAAAGGGATCCTGGGGCAGGTCTGAAAAACAAAAAAGGGAGCCCACAAAAGTGGGCTCCCTGGGCAGATACGGCGGGGAATTACGGCTGGGTGGTGATCAGACCGTGGCTGTCGGCAAAATTCGAAAGCAGTGCCATTTGTGGCATGTTGCTCATGTTCAGCATCGCCAGAGGCTCGTGTTTACTGGTGTTGACGAAACCATGCCGGGTCCAGGCTGGCACCAGTAGCACGTCGCCGCTGCTGACGTTAACCCCGTCGGCATCGCCGAGGGTCATCACGCCGCTGCCGCACTGGATAACAAACAGATGCCACCAGGAATGGGCATGACCGTTGAGCGTCACACCGGGGTTCAGCCATTGCATGGCGATCGCCATTCCAGGCGTCACTTCACAGCCTTCAATGCTTTTGTCGTGAGCCAACGCGACAATATCTACGTCGCTGTCTTCAAGGGTTTGACGCATACCCGCCAGTTCAGTGCCCTTCCACACCTTGGGACTTGGCGTTCGATGGTGGAGGCTTTGACGAAAGTCCTTATATGAAAAAAACGCACCTTGAAAGTTATCCATTCGCACGTCCTTTCTTCTTATTTCCCATACTTTAGCGCCAAACCTTAAGTTAACGATTCAGCGCTGTAAAGCTGGGAAACATTTTACAAAACCGATGGGCGCAAGGCGGCAATCATGTCCACTTCTATCGCGGCATTCTTGGGTAACTGGTAAACACCTACGGTGGTGCGGGTATGTTTACCGGCATCGCCCAGCACATGGCTGAACACATCCGAGGCGCCGTTGGCCACTTCGCTCAAATCAACAAAATCCGCCGTGGACTTCACATAGACCGTTACCCGGATCAATGACTTGATCTTGTCCAGCGAACCAATGGCATCGACGATCAAGGCCAGCCCGCGCATCGCACTGATGCTGGCCGCCGCTTGCGCATCGGCCAAGCTGAGGTCCAGGCCGACGCGACCGGGGTAATGGATCTTGCCGTTCATGCGCGGCACCAGACCGCTGATGTACAGCTCATCGTGATGACGGATCAGCGGCGCATAATGCCCGCCTGCGGTGTTTTCGCCGTAGATGTCGTAGCCAAACTCTTTGGCCAGGGCGATGAAGCGTTCATCGCAGGTCATGTGCTGGATCATTGATCGAACCCTCTTAATCAGTAGTGCAAAAAACGGGTGCTTGCAGGCTCAACACACGGCGCGGGTAGCCGGTGCCAGGCAAGTCACCTCAATGCGTGACTCAATCGCCTCGGCCAGACGCAACAGGTCGTTGCTCAGTTGCCCGTAGTGTTCGTTGAACAACACGATGTGGCCGATGAATGAGAAGTTGTCTTTCACTAACGCGCTGACCGAGTCGCCGATTCGCTTGGCGTACTGGCCCTCCACCAGATCGATACGCAATGCGCGGGCCAGGGCCTCGATGTCGGGCGTCGCGCGCAAGATGCCGCCATCCGGCGCCCTGAGCAGGCGAATGCCGCAGAAGCCGCGAGCCACTGGCTCGTGCTGTTCGGTCTTGCCTTCCACCGCCCAGCGCACCCAGCGTTCCCACGGATCGAAATTGACGAAGGCGCGTTTGGCCAGATCCCAGATGTGCATGCCGCCGGGGCGCATGTTGGTTTCCACGGCGCAGGTCAGGTTGTCGCTGCGCAGGAACACTTCGTTGTGCCAGGCACCATTGTCCTGGGATACCAATGCCGACATATGCCGACCGGCTGCCATCAAACGCGCCTGTACCTCAGCCGAAAGCGGTGCGGGGACGACTTGCTGGATCTCTGCGCGGTAGGCGCCTTCGGTGGTGGTTTTTTCAGTCACCCAAGTGCTGCCGGCCACGTAGTCCCAGCTGTATTCGCGGGCGTTCTGCACCAGTGCTTCAAGGACGATGCCGCCTTCGCGGTAGGGCTTCAGTGCGAGCCAGGCGTCATCGCATTCCGAAGGGTGATGGATGACGCGACAGCCTCGGCTCGCGCCTTCGCAGGCCGGTTTGATGAAGGCCTTGCCGCCCAGTTCGACAACGCGTTGGCGCAGTTCCGGCAGGCTTTCGACCCGCGCGGAAAACACCGGTCGGTATTCTCGGGGAGAGGTGCTGGCCGCCGCTTCGAGCCGACGGAAGATCTGCTTGTCCAGGCCCGCCCGCGCTTCGCCTGGGGTAATGCCCGGCAGGCCGAAGTGAGTGGCCAGCGCGGCACCGAGCAGTACGCCGCGATCGGAAAACGGCAGCACGCCGATCAGTTTCCAGCTATCGGCATTCAGGCACCCCACCACCAGTTCAAGGGACGCCGCCACGTCTTTCTCGGCCAGCGAAGTGCTGCAAACGTGATCGGCCACCTGGTCGTCATGGAGCTGAATTTTCTCGACCAGCAGGATGAGCCTGGCGTCGTAGAGCGACTTGCACAGCTCGCGCAGTTTCTGGATGTCGTGAACCCGATTGCCGTTGTAACCGACCACTACTACGCATGAAGTCGTATTCATAATGCCCCCGACCTGCAAAGTGAAAACCGCAACGGCGATGACTCAGTCATGCAACGACGCATTGGATTTACGATTGAGCCAGTACCAGGCCAGGATCCCGCCGGCGCCGATGGCGGCCAGCACCAGCGCGTTGTACGGCGCCGGCACCACCCGCATGATCAACACGGTCAGCCCGGCCCCCACCCCCAGGGACACTTCCTTGACGAACATGTTGTTTTGCTTGACCGAGAAGTAATCGAGGTAGCTGAAGGCGCACTCGGCGATGGACAGCAGCGCCACCCAGACCAGCGCCCCGGCGAGGGTTTCGACGTGGAACGCGGCGGGCGAAGACAGCACGGCAAAGCCGCCGACGATGATCCCGATCACCGCCACGACCTTGAAGCGCCCGGTGCGCTCGATCAGCTTCATCACCGGCACCTGGGCGAACACCACCACGGCGCTGTTGAGGATCAGCATCAAGCCGTACCAGGCCGGCAGCTCGCCGGTCTTGAGCAGGATCGCCTGTGGCAGGATCGAGAACACCCCGAACAGCTTGATACCCATGATGATCCCGGCGATTACCCAGGGCAGTTTGTTGCTCCAGTTGCTGCCAACCTGACTGGCTGGGCGGGCTACCACCGGCTCGGAAGTAAAGGTTGCGCCGAGGGCGATCGGCAGGCACAGCAACACGAAGGCCGCCGCGCCGAGGAAAAACATCGTAGGCGTGAGAAGCGGCGACAGCAGGATCAAACCGGCCACCAGGCTGCCCATGTTCATGGCCACGCGGTTGTAGGCCGCGCCTTCCTTGGTCTGGGCCGCTTCGCTCTTGATCAGGTAACCGGCAATCGCAATGCCGTAGGCAAACAACGCGGCAGCAAACATCACCATGCCTTGATGGCTGGTCAGCGCCAGCAGCACCAGGCCAAGGCCGGCACACAGCAGCGTGACGCTCAGGGAACGTCGGCCAAGCACCAGTAAAGTCAGGGGCAACAGCAACAACAAGGCGCGATACCCAAGGGCCAGGATGCTGTTGGTGGCCGTGTCGAGCCAGACGTTGGCCTTGCCCAGCACCGCGAACAGCGAGACAGCGGTAATGATCCGGATCGTGAATAACCGCAGGTTAATGACCGGTTTAGCCACCGCGACCGTTGTTTCGACACTCATGCAGCACCTCAGGAACCGGGTGAACGCCCGCCGACAAAGGCCGACATTCAGAAAAGTCTGTAAGGGCATGGTAGAGAGAGAGGCTTGTCCTGATCAGGGCAAGTTCGTATAGAATCCAACGAACTTTACTGCCGGAGAGACCAGTAAAATGCAGGTTCAACGTGCAGTCATTGCCGCCATAGAATTCCAGCCCGGCGTGCCGCTGGTGCAGCAGATCGTCGATCAACTGACCCAGGCGATCAGCACGGGTGGCCTGCCCCACGGCGCCAAGCTGCCGCCGATTCGCGAACTCTCCGACTTGATGAACGTGGGCAAATCCACGGTGGTCGATGCCCTGGACCGCATGCGGGCCAAGGGGCTGGTGGTGTCTCGCCAGGGCTCCGGGCATTACGTGCATCGCTCCGAAGCAGCACTGAAAAGTGGCACCGGTCCGGACCTGCAACCTCAGGACACCCTCAGTGTGGTACGCCGCGCACTGCTGCTGGATAACGGCGCGCTGCGCCCCGGCTGCGGTTTTCTGCCGACCTCGTGGCTGCCCGCCGAAGAGTTGCAGAAAGCCGTGCGCAGTACCCTGCGAGCGACGTCATTGCGCATGGGCGAGTACGGCGTGGCCGGCGGTTACCTGCCGTTGCGCCAGGCCTTGCGGGTCAAGCTGGCGACCTTCGGCATCGAAGCGCCGGTGGACCAGATCATCACTACCGCCAACACCATGCAGGCCATCGACCTGCTGATGCGCCTGCTGGTCAAACCCGGCGACACCGTGCTGCTCGACGACCCCTGCTACTTCAACATGCACGCCAACCTGGCGCTACACGGGGCCAAAGTCATTACCATCGCCCGGGATTGCGACGGCATGGACCTCGACGCCTTAGAGCAACTGCTGATCGCCCACAAACCCGTGCTGTACATGACCAACAGCACGCTGCATAACCCCACCGGCCACTCGTTCACCCCGGCCCAGGTTTACCGCTTGCTGGAACTGAGCCACCGCCATGGCTTCCACATCGTCGAAGACGATCTGTACTGCGACATCCAGCAACGCCGCACCCCGCGCCTGGCGGCCAGTGGGTTGGACAACGTGAGTTATGTGTCGGGTTTCTCCAAGACCCTGACCGCCAACAGCCGGGTCAGCTACACCGTACTGTCACCGCAATTGGCGGCACGCATGGTCGCGCTGAAAATGGCCTGCGGCGGGGTGACGTCGGAGCTGGCGGAGCAGATTACGTGCACCATGCTCAGCGATGGCAGCTATGCCAAACATGCGCGGCGCACGGTGGATCGGTTGTATGAATCGAACAGCCGAGTGGCGAGTTGGTTGGCGGAGGCTGGGTGCTCGCTTTCCTCGTTGCCCGGCGAAGGTGTGTTTATCTGGGCGCGGTTGCCGGAGGGCTTGCATGCCGAGAATCTGGCTCGCCAAGGGCTGGAGAACAATATGGTGTTGGCGCCGGGCACCTTGCTGAGCAAAGGGCCGGATGCCAGCCAGTTCCTGCGCTTCAATGTGGCTCACAGTGACAGTTTGCAGGTGCGCGAGCGGTTTTTCCGCTTGCTCGATACACAAAGTAAATAACCGACGCCCCCCAACCCTGTGGGAGCGAGCTTGCTCGCGATGAGGCCGTCACATTCAAAATTGATGCTGCCTGACACGCCGCCATCGCGAGCAAGCTCGCTCCCACAGGGGCCCGCGTCATGCTCGATATCAGCGATGACGCTAGTCCAATGTGGGAGCGGGCTTGCTCGCGAAGAGGCCGTCACATCCAGCATCAATATTGCCTGACCCACCGCCTTCGCGAGCAAGCCCGCTCCCACAGGGATTGCGGTGCCCAATGAGATCCCCGGCCACCAGATCGCTACGATTGCCGACCTCATCCTTGCCAGCTAACTTCGCCCGGTCGCTGCCAATTCAGCGACCGGGCCTGATAACCCGGGTAAGATGCCACGCAGCTGCGCCCCACGATGGTTGGCGTTTTTCTACGCCTGAGTATTCGTGTTATGGCGGCTGTGTGTGGGAGACCTTCGGGTCTGCCGGGTCCTGCATCTCCGGTTTATCAGCCTGCGCACAGCTGCCACCCATTCGCCTGATAACGAACGGGACAGCTTCACTTATGCAGGAGTTACAAATGAACACTATCGATCCGTCTGCTACACCAGTCATACCCTTCCACCTCCAGCCCAACAGGAGGTGAAGCCCAATGACCAATCCCCAAGACCTCAAAACCATCGGCCTCACCCCCTTCTCCTACCACGCCAACGAACCCCTGTTCCGCATCAATGCCGGCGTCCCGGTAACCGAAGCCCTCTACCACGCCTCCGACCTGCTCCACCTCGCGAAACTGCTCGCCTCAGACGCCGCCATGGTTCGCGACTCCGACCGACACGCCTGGGCATCACATTTTTTGCAGGACATGAGCAAGGCAATCATCGATGACGTGGTGAAGGTGCTCGATGCACCGTGTAACAACCGCGCGTAAATGAAAAAGCCCCACCGTTCTCTCGAAAGGAGGGGCTTTTGCGCTGCAAGCCGTTTCAACTTTTGGGCCAAACGATGCAGCCTATTCGCTGCAACCAAAGCTCAGGAAAACATGGCGCGCTGCTCAGCTTCGTAATGCCGGGTCTGAAAAGGCATGAGGGTTTGGGCTTTTAGGCCGAGGCCCTCACTCAACCCCCAAGAGACAGCAAGTTCATCACGGCGTCGACGCAGTGGCGTGACGGCTTGTAGCATCACGGCTTGCACGCAAGTCGAATGTGCAAAAAGCTCGAGGACATTGAGAGTTTCCGACACCCGGAGATCGGATAAGCAAGTAAATCGAGTGAATCGCTCGAGCAGATAGCCAGCACGCCGAACCTCCACTTCGTCAGAATGACGATTCAAAAAAACGCTTATCTCGCTTTCAAGATTTGAATCCGAGTACCAGACAGCTTTGGCGGCGCTCACCAAGGCAGCGTCATCCGCTTGATTCAAAGGTCTTTTTACCAGCGTGTCCAAGGCGGATGAGAGGACGTGGCCGCTATGGGGCTTCGTCATCTGTGCTCTCCAGATAATCATGCAAAATATTCGTGAGGACGGAGATTGGTGACTCCTTGTTGCCAACATATACATCAATCGCCTGCAATGCCAGTCGACGAAACTCGGTAGTCAGGATGAAACCAGCCCTGAGAAGTGCCTTGATATCACCAATGTCCTGATCGGTCGCTCTGCCCAGCTTGGAAATGGCAATGTCGACAGGTGCCGCGATATGAACGTACAGCGGGGACTCAACCGGGAACTCTGTAAAGGGAAGGCTCCGTTCCCAATAGTCCTCATGAATTGGGCCAAAACTGGTGTTGTATTGCAGGTCGTAGTTCAGCTCCATCAAGCGACCGGATCGCTCATCAACAAACTGTTCGGGTATCTCTGCGAGCATGGTTTGCAGGTGTAAACCTTCGGGAACATGAGCCTCATAAATCTCGGCATCGACGTCGGTGGAAACGCGATGATGGGTATAAAGGTGAACAGCGCAGCCACCGAACAGAATAATTTTGACCGCCCCTGGTCCTGCGTTCTCAAGCTCCAGTTCCGCTTCGACAGATTTGAACATCGAAATCAAAGCTTGCCCCAACGCTGTATTCGTATTAACACGCGGGGTGATTACCTCTGGCAGTTCCATCGTAGATCCTCTGGGATGCTTGTAATAACGGCATCCCGAGGCTAGATAGGCAACTTCCGACCCTCAACCTGAAAAACTCGTGGGAAAGCTCAGGCAAATCCGTAGGCATTTTTGCCGGTCAGGTCGCCCTATCGTAAGCGAGCTTGGTCGCGATGGCGGCAACGGACGAAACACAGGAGATGGAAACCCAATGACAAATCCCCCCAAGACCTCGGAACCATCCGCCTTACCCCATTTATTGGGTCTGACCGCGCATTTTTTCTTAAGTGGGCCAAGAAAATCTTAATAATTTGGGATTTTCTCAATTTTTTCTTAAGCGGACAGATATCGAATTCGCCTGTTAGTCCGCGTCGCGGCCATCGCGAGCAGGCTCACTCCTACAGAGATCGGTGTGCACTCAATCCAATGTAGGAGTGAGCCTGCTCGCGATGGCGGCAACACGGTCCACCAGAATCACCCCCAACAAAAAGCCCCGCTCTTCTCTCGAAGGCGGGGCTTTTCTTTAAAGCATGTCCGACGCTTACGGCGCGTACGTCAACAGCAACTCGCTCGGCACTTTGAAGTCCAGGGACATCATCACGCTCAACGCGGTAATGGTGAAGATCGAGAACACGAACAGCTTGCGTGCCCAGACCGTGTCATCCACTGCCTTGTAGCCGGTCCAGGCCATGTACAGCCAGTACATGCCCATGGCCGCGGCGACGGCGAGGTAGCTCATGCCGGCGTAGCCGCTGAAGGTCAGCATCAAGGTCGCCACGAGGAAGGCCAGGATGTAGAGCAGGATGTGCTTCTTGGCCACCTGGATGCCGCGCTTCACAGGCAGCACCGGAATCGATGCGGCCAGGTAATCGTTGAAGCGGAAGATCGCGATGGCGTAGGAATGCGGCATCTGCCACAGGCTGAACATCACCAGCAGGGTCAGCGCGGCCATGTCGAAGGTGTTGCTGACTGCGACGTAGCCAATCACCGGCGGCATGGCGCCCGACAGACTGCCCACCAGCGTGCCGTGAACCGACTTGCGCTTGAGGTACAGGCTGTAGAAGCCGACGTAGATGACGAAGCCGATGACTGCGAACAGCGCGGCCAACGGGTTGGCCACCTTGTACAACAGGGCAACGCCGGCGACACCCAGGACGGTCGCATAGATCAGGGCCAGTTTCAGGGAGATCAAGCCCTGGACCAGCACCCGGTTCTTGGTGCGTTCCATCTTCAGGTCGATGTCGCGGTCGATGCAGTTGTTGAACACGCAACCGGAGGCAACCACCAGAGACGTGCCGATCATGGCGGCCAGGAAAATGGCCAGATCGACATGCCCTTTGGAGGCCAGGAAAAATCCGCCTGCCACAGAAAGCACGTTACCGAAAATGATCCCCGGTTTGGTGATTTGGATAAAGTGCTTAAGGGACATGCGGATCTACCTCACTTCGCCATCATGAACGTGTGGATGCTGAACATGATCCACAGCGACAAGCCAACCAGCAGGACAATCACGATCGCGGCAAAGACAAACGCAATCACGTTGTTACGCTGCGCGGCCGAACGGTCCAGGTGCAGGAAGTACACCAGGTGCACCAGCACCTGGATGACTGCGAACGCGACGACGATCATCAGGGTGATCGACTTCGGCAGCGTCGGGTACATCACCAGACCGAACGGAATCAGGGTCAGGATCACCGACAGGATGAAACCGATGCCGTAGGACTTGACGCTGCCGTGACYGGCGTCGTGGCTGTCATGGCCATTTTGGGAATGAGCTGCGTTAGCCATTTACATAGTCCCCATCAGATAAACAACGGTGAATACGCAGATCCACACGACGTCCAGGAAGTGCCAGAACAGGCTCAGGCAGCTCAGACGGGTCTTGTTGGTCGCCGTCAGGCCGTTTTTCTGCACCTGATACATCATGATCGCCATCCAGATCAGACCGCTGGTCACGTGCAGACCGTGGGTGCCGACCAGGGTGAAGAACCCGGACAGGAAGCCGGAACGGCTAGGGCCGTAGCCCTCGGAGATCAGCATGTGGAACTCGTTGATCTCCATGCCGATGAAGCCGGCACCGAACACGAAGGTCATGGCCAGCCAGCCCAGGACCTGCTTCTTGTTACCCCGGAAGAACGCCAGCATGGCGAAGCCGTAGGTGATCGAACTGAACAGCAGCAGAGCGGTTTCGCCCAGTACGTATGGCAGTTCGAAGATGTCGTGGCCCGACGGGCCACCCGCTACGTTGTTAACCAGTACCGCGTACGCCGCGAAGATCGACGCAAACAGAATGCAGTCGGTCATCAGGTAGAGCCAGAAACCGAATACGGTCATCTCGCCCGAGTCGTGGTGATGGTCATCATGCCCATGTCCATCGACATGGGTGTGTCCAGCATTGGTCACTAAGTTCGACATGGTTTAAGCCTGTTCCAACGAGGTTTCAACACGGGTGGCGGTGGCCGGGATTTTCCCTGCCGCTACCAGACGCTTGTGCTGCTCGGCTTCGATGCGCTCGATCACGTCGACCGGCACCATATAGCCTTGATCATCACGGGCCGCGTGGATCACGAAGTAGATCACGGTGCCGGCCAGGCCAGCGATTGCCAGCCACCAGATGTGCCAGATCATCGCGAAACCGAACACGGTCAACAGAGCACCCATGACCACACCGGTCGCGGTGTTGTTTGGCATGTGGATCGGTTCGTACCTGGCCGGGGCCTTGTACGCGGTGCCGTTTTCCTTGGCTTCGGTGAACGGGTCGACAACGTCGGCTTTTGGCAGCACGGCGAAGTTGTAGAACGGAGGTGGCGACGAGGTCGACCATTCCAGGGTGTGTGCATTCCACGGATCGCCGTGTTCGCACATGTTTTCCGGTTTGTTGCGGTCACGCACGCTGACGTACAGCTGGATCAGCTGGCAAGCGATACCTACGGCGATCATCACCGCACCGAACATGGCAACGTACAGGTACGGCACCCACTCAGGGTTGGTGGTGGCGTTCAGACGACGGGTCATGCCCATGAAGCCCAGTGCATAGAGCGGCATGAACGCGACGAAGAAGCCGGAGATCCAGAACCAGAATGCTGCCTTGCCCCAACCTTCGTGCAGCTTGAAGCCGAACGCTTTAGGGAAGTAGAAACCGAAACCGGCGATGTAACCGAAGACCGCACCGCCGATGATCACGTTATGGAAGTGCGCGATCACGAACAGGCTGTTGTGCAGAACGAAGTCAGCACCCGGGATGGCCAGCAGTACGCCGGTCATGCCGCCGATGGCGAAGGTCACCATGAAGCCCAGGGTCCACAGCACCTGGCTGGTGAAACGCAGACGGCCCTGGTAGATGGTGAACAGCCAGTTGAACAGCTTCACACCCGTCGGGATGGAAATCAGCATCGTCGCCAGACCGAAGAAGGCGTTGACGCTGGCACCCGAACCCATGGTGAAGAAGTGGTGCAGCCAAACCATGAAGCCCAGGATCGAGATTGCGCCCGATGCGTAGACCATCGAGTGGTGGCCGAACAGTTTCTTGCCGGTGAAGGTCGAGATGACTTCGGAGAAGATACCGAACGCTGGCAGGATCAGGATGTACACCTCAGGGTGACCCCACGCCCAGAACAGGTTCACGTACATCATCGGATTGCCACCAAGTTCATTGGTGAAAATGTGGAAATCCATGTAACGGTCAAGCGTCAGCAGTGCCAGGGTAGCGGTCAGGATCGGGAACGAAGCCACGATCAGGACGTTGGCCCAGGTGCAGGTCCAGGTGAAGATCGGCATGTCCATCAGCTTCATGCCAGGGGTACGCATTTTCAGCACGGTGGCCAGGAAGTTGACCCCCGTCAGCGTTGTCCCCAGGCCCGATAGCTGTAGCGCCCAGATGTAGTAGTCCATCCCCACGCCAGGGCTGTATTGCAGGCCCGACAGCGGCGGATAGGCAACCCAGCCGGTCTTGGCGAATTCGCCGACGCCCAGGGACAGGTTGATCAGCACCACGCCGGAAACCAGCAGCCAGAAGCTCAGGGAGTTCAGGAACGGGTAGGCAACGTCACGCGCGCCGATCTGCAGCGGCACTGCAAGGTTCATCAGGCCGGTGAAGAATGGCATCGCCATGAAGATGATCATGATCACACCGTGAGCGGTGAAGATCTGGTCATAGTGTTCAGGTGGCAGGTAGCCAGGCGAACCCTCGGTGGCCATGGCCAGCTGGGTACGCATCATGATGGCGTCGGCAAAGCCGCGCAGCAGCATGACCATGGCGACGATGATGTACATCACGCCGATTTTCTTGTGGTCGACCGACGTCAGCCACTCGGTCCACAGGTAGGTCCACTTCTTGAAGTAGGTGATTGCAGCGAACAGCGCCAGACCACCGAGCGCGATCATGGAGATGGTAATCATCACGATCGGTTCGTGGAACGGGATCGCTTCCCAACTTAATTTACCAAACATCGTTTACTCCTCTGCCCCGGCAGCTGAATGCGAACTCATGTCCATCCCTTCCATTTGGGCCACTTCTTTCTCTGCTTTCTCGTGCTTGACCTTAGGACCCGGTTTCATGCCTTCGTACTTGTCGACGATGGCCTGGAACATGCCTGGGGTAACCGAGGAGTAGAGCTCGACTGGGTTGTTCTGGCTTGGCTTGGAAAGGGCTGCGTATTCAGCTTGTTCAAGCTGTTTAGGTGCCTTTTTGACTTCACTTACCCAGGCGTCGAAATCTTCCTGGGAAGTTGCGATCGCTTTGAATTTCATACCGGTGAAACCCGCGCCGCTGTAGTTGGCGGAGATACCGTCCATTTCAGCGTTCTCGTTGGCGATCAGGTGCAGCTTGGTCTGCATGCCCGCCATTGCGTAGATCTGGCCACCCAGAGCTGGGATGAAGAACGAGTTCATCACGGCGTCGGAAGTGATCTTGAAGTTGACTGGGGTGTGCGCCGGGAACACGATCTTGTTGACCGTGGCGATGCCTTGTTCCGGGTAGATGAACAGCCACTTCCAGTCCAGCGCGACCACTTCGATGGTCACAGGCTTGACGTCGGATTCCAGCGGCTTGTACGGATCCAGTGCGTGGGTCGACTTGTAGGTGACGTAACCCAGGGCAATGATGATCAGCACTGGAACAGCCCACACCGCAATCTCGATCTTGGTGGAGTGGTTCCATTTCGGGGTGTAGGTGGCGTTGGTGTTGGACGCGCGGTATTTCCAGGCGAACAGGAAGGTCATGACGATGACCGGCACCACGACCAACAGCATCAGCAGCGTTGCGGTGATGATCAGGTTTCGCTCGTCCAGACCAACCTGGCCCTTGGGATTGAGCAAGGTCATGTTGCAGCCTGACAGCAACAACGTGCCGATCAGCGGCAATAAGCCTAGTAGTCTGGGGTACCTGTTTTTACTCATCTCACGACCTCTAAAGCAGCTTGCGCAATGCAGTTGGGTTTTGATCGCCAACACTTCACCCTGCCAAGGGTTGGCATTTTTCTTGGATTGAATAAGGGCATGCCCGTCGTGCGTCAGACGCTGTACGACAAATCCCGGGCCTGCGGTGAGTTCTTATTCGAATTCGTGGTCAAAGGCCTTGTTACAGACCAATTCCATTTGGTGCGGGTAGTTGGAGGCTCCGACACCTGGGCATCGCATGAAGCCACCAGACCTCTCGACACCCTGTTTCTGCTCACGTCTGGTTAAGATTTGAGCAGTGCCGGGGATTCAGTGCGGGCGATTGTAGATATGTAACGTTGTATAAACCATGTCTCATCCCGAAATAATTTTTATCCGAACCGGCAACAATCATTAACCGTTTTCGCAAAAGTGGCGCATCTTATCGAAATTAATTCTCAACAAAAACACCACAATAAGTAGGTCTTCCACCCACAGTTCAGACAGTATCGGCCCCCTCTTCACTGCCCTTTACCTTGCCCGGAGCCCGATATGACGGGGGCTTCGGCCATTCGCCAGACCCTGTTAAAACTGCCTGCTCGCGTTCGCAATGGAAAAAACCGCAAGCCTGCAAAACAGCCCAATTTCGTTACGTTTCCATGTACCAATCCGGCCTCTTCGAACGCCCTGCGACACTGACTCTGTGACAACATGTCGCACATGTGTCGCACCCTTGGCTGTCGCACATCACGGTCTTTTTACCCGGCCTCTGAAATGCGCTGAGCAAGACAAAAAAGCCCCGGTCCTCTCTTCAAGGACCGGGGCTTTTTTGTCCGACAATTCCTGCCGACAGATGACCTCAGCGCAGCGCTTTGCGGTTACGCGACGTGAGCAAAGGCACCAGCACCACAATCAGCACGAAGGCGACCAACGCCCACTGTGCCAACGACAGACCGAGGATCGGCGGGTATGGCGTGGAGCAGAAACCATCGACCTGGAAACCCAGCGGAAAGATCTTCGCCAGCGGCAAGTCATCCACAATCGGTTGCAGCACATCGATGCCGCAACTGACCGCCGGATAGAACTGCGTATAGACGTGATGCCCGGCAACGCCGACGCCTGCCAGTGCGCAGATCACCACCAGGGTTTCGAACACCGTGATGCTGCGACGGGCGCGCATGGCGGCGCCGATGAAGGCGAAGATCGCGATCAGCAGCAACGCATAACGCTGCAGGATGCACAGCGGGCAAGGGGCCTCGCCCAGAACAATTTGCATGTACAGCGCGCCGCCGATCAGCGCCAGGCAAATGATGCCCAACAACACCAGGTAGCGCCGTTCACGCCCCAACCGCATGGATTCATCGCTCATCGCGTTTCCCTTGAAAATTTCGATTGCCCGCCAGTCTACACGCTGGCCTGATCTTTGAGAGCTGGCGCGTAGCAAGGGGGATGTCGCAGGGAATAGACGACAGGACGGTTAAGGAGGGATTAACTTTTAACCAGAAAGATCAAAAGATCGCAGCCTCCGGCAGCTCCTACATCGGAATGGATTGCATCCTGTAGGAGCTGCCGAAGGCTGCGATCTTTATTAGGGGTTACTCCAGTGCCGCAGCCGGCCCGAAGAACTCGTAACGGCTTTGCTTCTCCGGCACGCCCAGGGCTTTGAGGTGACGCTTGATGGACGCCATGAAACCTTTCGGCCCCAGGAAGTAAACATCCAGGTCACGCTGCTCCGGCAGCCATGCATGCAACTGCTGCTGGCTCAACAAACCGACCTTGTGCGCCGCCGGGCTCACGCCGTCATCTTCGGCGTAGCAGTAGAAGCGCTTGAGCTGCGGGTGACGCTCGGCCAGGCCATCGATCCAGTCGCGGAAGGCATGGACGCTGCCGTTGCGCGCGCAGTGGATGAAATGCACCGGCCGCTGAGTTTCCAGCGCAGCTTCGAGCATCGCCAGGGTCGGGGTAATGCCGACGCCGCCGCTGATCAGCACCAGAGGTTTGTCGCTGGCGGTCAGGGTGAACTCGCCCGATGGCGGGAACAACTGGATGCTGGCGCCGACATGCAACTGGTCATGCAAGTAGTTGGAAGCGCGGCCACCGGCTTCACGCTTGACGCTGATGCGGTACTGGCCTTTGTTCGCCAGCGCTGACAGCGAGTAGTTACGACGGATCTCTTCACCGTCGAGGATCAGTTTCATGCCGATGTACTGGCCGGGTTCTGCCTCCAGGATCGGGCCTTTGTCTGCAGGTTCAAAGTAGAACGAGGTGATCTCGGTGCTCTCCTCGACCTTGCCGGCCACGATGAATTCCCGCGCCCCGCGCCAGCCGCCCGGTGCCTGTTCCTTCTGGTCGTAGATGCTGGTTTCGGCACCGATCAGGATGTCCGCCAGTTGCCCGTAGGCCGCACCCCAGGCCGCGATCACTTCCGGGGTGGCGATCTCTTCGCCCAATACTTCGGCAATGGCCCGCAGCAGGCAGCTGCCGACAATCGGGTAGTGCTCCGGCAGAATCTGCAGGGCCACGTGCTTGTTGATGATCTTGGCCACCAGGTCGCCCAACTGGTCGAGTTGGTCGATATGGCGCGCATACATCAATACGCCGTTGGCCAGGGCTCGCGGCTGATCACCACTGGCCTGGTGGGCCTGGTTGAACAGTGGGCGGACTTCCGGGTATTCGGAGAGCATCATGCGGTAGAAGTGTGTGATCAGCGCTTCACCACCGCTTTCGAGCAGTGGCACGGTGGATTTGACGATGGCACGATCTTGAACGCTCAGCATAAAGTGACTCCTGGTCTTCTTGGATTGCTAACGGATTACCCTATGCCTATCAGTTTCCATGCCAACTACTTAGTCTTTATAAATCAATAAGTTAATAACTTAATAGTCATTTAGACACTGCCTGACTTATAGTCATACCGACTACACGGAGTCACTATGACTGCAAAACCCCTGCTCACCGCCCTGCTGCCCCTGGTCTCCGACCTGTCCCGCGAACTGCCCGAGGGCGAGCGTTATCGCCGCCTGCTGGAAGCCATGCGCGCCCTGCTGCCATGCGACGCCGCCGCTCTGCTGCGTCTCGACGGTGAATGGCTGGTGCCGCTGGCGGTCGACGGCTTGAGTACCGATACCCTCGGTCGGCGCTTCAAGGTCAGCGAGCACCCGCGTTTCCAAGCGCTGCTCAGCGGCCCAGGCCCGACCCGTTTCGCTGCCGACAGCGACTTGCCTGACCCCTATGACGGCCTGGTCGATGGCCTGGATGATCATCTGGAAGTTCATGACTGCATGGGTTGCCCGTTATTCATCGACGAGCGCCCATGGGGCCTGCTGACCCTCGACGCCCTCGATCCGGAGCGCTTCGAACCGATCGAGCTGGATGCCCTGCAAGCCTTCGCCAGCCTCGCGGCCGCCACAGTCAACGCCGCCGAGCGCATCGAGCGCTTGAACAACCGGGTCGAAGACGAGCATCAGCGCGCCGAGGTCTACCGCCAGGCCAGCGGCCAGCAGACTCGCGAGATGATCGGCCAAAGCAAGGCCCACAAGCGTCTGGCCGAAGAAATCAGTCTGGTGGGCGGCAGCGACCTGACCGTGTTGATCACCGGCGAAACCGGGGTCGGCAAGGAGTTGGTGGCCCAGGCCATCCATGCCGCCTCGCCCCGCTCCGACAAACCGATCATCAGCCTCAACTGCGCCGCGTTGCCCGACACACTGGTGGAAAGCGAATTGTTCGGCCATGTCCGCGGTGCTTTTACCGGTGCGCTGAACGACCGCCGTGGCAAGTTCGAACTGGCCAACGGCGGCACGCTGTTTCTCGATGAAGTCGGTGAGTTGTCGCTGACCGTGCAGGCCAAGTTGCTGCGCGTGTTGCAGAGCGGTCAACTGCAGCGACTGGGCTCGGACAAGGAGCATCAGGTCGACGTGCGCCTGATCGCGGCGACCAACCGCGACCTCGCCGAAGAAGTGCGCAGCGGCCGTTACCGCGCCGACTTCTACCATCGCCTCAGCGTTTATCCGCTGCTGGTGCCGGCCCTGCGCGATCGCGGACGCGATGTGCTGCTGCTCAGCGGTTACTTCCTGGAGCAGAACCGCTCGCGCATGGGCCTCAACAGTCTGCGCCTGAACAGCGACGCCCAGGCCGCGCTATTGGCCTACGACTGGCCCGGCAACGTGCGCGAGCTTGAACACTTGATCGGCCGCAGCGCCTTGAAAGCCTTGGGCAACTGCAAGGAACGGCCGAAGATTCTCAGCTTGAGCGCAGCCGACCTGGACTTGCCCAATGCCAGCGTTGAAACCGCTGCCGAGCAACCCGTCGCCGCCATCACGCAAGCGGTCACCGGCGACTTGCGCGAGGCCACCGAGCATTATCAGCGTCAATTGATCGGTGCCTGCCTGGAGCGGCATAACAACAACTGGGCAAGCGCGGCCCGTGAGTTAGGCCTGGATCGGGCGAACCTGGGGCGGATGGCTAAAAGGTTGGGGATGAAGTGATGGCCCCATCGTCGGAACGCCGCCCGGAGCAAGCTCGCTCCCACAGGATGTGTGAACGACGACGATCTAATGTGGGAGCGAGCTTGCTCGCGATGGCGTCCTACTGTTCACCGCAATTGTTAAAGCCTGCCCCAAACAAGTCGATAACCCGGCATCGAAGTCATTGGCGATCCCGGGATTGCCCGTCACCTTTTTCCAGAGAAGGTTCCTATGTCCTCCACCAAAGCCCGCGCAGACTCACTTTCGCTTCTGCTGTTTACCTTGCGCAGCGGCAAGCTGATGGCGATCAACCTGCTCAAGGTCAGTGAAATCATTCCCTGCCCGCCGCTGACCAAACTGCCGGAGTCGCACCCCCACGTCAAAGGCATCGCCAGCCTGCGCGGTGCCTCGCTGTCGGTGATCGACCTCAGCCGTGCCATTGGCGAACGTCCGCTGGAAGACCCGAACGGCGGCTGCCTGATCGTCACCGACGTCAGCCGCTCCAAGCAGGGCCTGCACGTGCAGGCCGTGAGCAAGATCGTCCATTGCCTGACCACCGACATCCGCCCGCCGCCCTTCGGCTCCGGTGGTTCGCGCGCCTACATCACCGGCGTGACGTCGGTCGATGGCACCCTGGTGCAAGTGCTGGACATCGAAAAAGTCATCCACGGCATCGCCCCGGCACAAATCGAAATGGCGCCGACCGAGCTGAGCATGGAAGACGCCGAACTGCTCGGCAACGCGCGCATCCTGGTGGTCGATGACAGCCAGGTGGCCTTGCAGCAATCGGTGCACACCCTGCGCAACCTCGGCCTGCAATGCCGTACGGCCCGCAGCGCCAAGGAAGCCATCGATTGCCTGCTGGACCTGCAAGGCACCGCACAACAGATCAACCTGATCGTCTCGGACATCGAAATGTCGGAGATGGACGGCTACGCCTTCACCCGTACCCTGCGGGAAACTCCGGATTTCGCGCATCTTTATGTACTGCTGCACACCTCGCTGGACAGTGCGATGAACGCCGAGAAAGCACGACTGGCGGGGGCGAACGCGGTACTGACCAAATTCTCTTCACCGGAATTGACCCAGTGCCTGATCACCGCGGCCAAGGCTGTCGCCGAACAGGGTTATTGAGTGTTGACCGAAGATTACTGCTGGCTGATGCGACGCGACCTCTCTGTCGTCGTGCCGCCCCCCGATTGGCCAGCCGGCCTGCAACTGGGCGAATACCGCCCCGAACTGGGCGCCGCCGTGCATCGGCTGATGGAGCTCGGTTATCTCGACGGCGCTGGGCGTGTAGCCGCGCTGGACATGTGGCAACGGCAGTTCGAAACCGATCCGGAATATGACCCGGCCCTGTGCTTCATTGCCCAGGATGCCGAAGGTGTGGTGGGTGTGTGTCAGTGCTGGACCAGTGCCTACATCAAGAACCTGGTGGTGCATCCGCGGTTTCAGGGCCGTGGATTGGGGCGTGCCTTGCTGTTGCAAGCGTTCAAGGTATTCCAGCAGCGGCGTGAAGGCTTCGTGGACCTGAAGGTTCTGGAAGACAACCTTCGGGCGCGGCGCTTGTATGAAAGCGTCGGGATGCGCGCAGTCCGCAGGGAGCCGGTTCCTCTCTGACATGCCGCCTTCGCTGGCAAGCCAGCTCCTACAGTGACCGAGCCGATCACAAAACATGTGTAGGGCGCGATTCCTGTAGGAGCGGGCTTGCTCCGGCCGGCGAGGCCAACTGAGTGGCGCATAATTTGCTTCGATAGCGGCTTTTGTGGCGGCATTCTGTCGCCGTTTCATGCCCTGTAATGCGAATGAACACTCAATGAATACAAGGTTTTCCTGCGTAGGCTGCGGCAAATGCTGCAACGGCCACCATGTGCCCCTGACCCTGAGCGAAGCCCGGATGTGGGCAGCCGACGGTGCTCAGGTGATCGTGCTGGTGGAAGCGTTTCTGGACAACGGCCTGGGCCTGCCAGTGCAACAACGGGAGCACACCGTACGCCGTTCGGCGGCGGTGCGCAGCGGCGAATCCGACGCGTACGTGGCCATCACCTTCGCCGCCTACAATGTCGGCCCCTGCCGGAATCTTGACGAAGACAACCGCTGCCGCATCTACGAACGCCGGCCGTTGGTGTGTCGCATCTATCCGATGGAAATCAATCCGCACATTCCCCTGAACCCCACCGCCAAGGAGTGCCCGCCAGAGTCCTGGGAAACAGGGCCAGAGCTGATTGTCGGTGGCAAACTGGTCGACCGGGAGTTATCGGAATTGATCCAGCGTTCCCGTCAGGCGGATCGCGACGAAATTCACACCAAGGATGCGATTTGCGCACAGCTGGGCATCCGCACGACGGCCCTGAAGGGCGACGGGTTTACCGCATATCTTCCGGATATGGCGGAGTTCGCCAGAATCATCGACGAACTGACCGGGCAAATGTTGCCGGAGTGGGGCAGCGAGTGGCTGTTTCATGTGTCGGGGGACGATATCGCCGGGCAGATTGTTGCGGCCGGGGCGAAAGTGGCGGCGGATGCGCCGACGAACTTTGCGTTCATTTCGTTGCGCACGGCTTGAGAGGTCAGGTGCGCAGCTTCGCGAGCTGCGCACGCGCCTTCAGACAGGTAAAGATTTAAAGCGTCGTGACCGCCAGACACTCCACTTCCACCCCTGCGTCCAGTACAAGCTTGCCAGCAAATGTCGTACGAGCGGGTAACCGATCCGCCGGAAAGTAGCTGCGATAAACAGCATTCATGGCAGCAAAGTCCTTCATGTCGGAAAGAATAACTGTGCATTTGGCCACCTGCGCCAGAGACGACCCATGATGCTGCAGTGCGTTGCGCAGATTGGCCATGGCCTGTTCCATTTGCGGCCCTATACCACCTTTCACCAACTCCCCTGCCTCCGTCATTCCGATTACGCCAGAGAGGTAAAGTGTCTGACCAACCTGAACCGCATTGGAAAATGGCATGCCTTCTTCGTTTGGAAAGTACCGAGGAAACTCGAGAGCCGGCGTCGGCAAGTAGCGCTGGGTAATTGCTTGCAGCTGACCATTTTGTTTCAACCGCTCAAGAGCAGCATTCAGGTTATTGCGCAGCAGGGTGTCGTTTTTGCGAACCGCCATGGCCACGCCGCTGCCCAGCATGGGATCGCTAATCGCCGGGCCGGCGAAGTCAAAACCTTGCCCCTGCGGTTTACTCAATAGCGCGTAGGTAATTTCGATCGAGTCTTGCAAAGTCGCATCCAGCTCTCCCGCCAGCAGGCTGGCGATCAATTGATCATTGAGGTTGAAGCTGCGTACTGTTACCCCCGCCTGCGCCCAACGCGCCTTGGCGAACGCCTCGCGACTGGTACCGGCCAGCACGCCGACACGCTTGCCCCGGAGCGATTGAGCATCGGGTTGCAGATTCGCCCCCTTGGGAGCCACCAGCCTGCTGCTCAGGGGATACAGGTTTTCGGTGAAATCGACACGCTCGCGACGCAACGATGTGGCTGTCATCGGCATGATTGCGTCGAAACGACCGCCTTCGAGCGCATCGATGTTGGTGGCGTAATCCTGGTCAACCCAGACACAGCGGGACTTGAGTTCGGCACACAGCGCATTGCCCAACTCGATATTGAGCCCTTCCAGTTCGCCATTCGCGTTACGGAATTCAAACGGCGGTACAAGCGGCTCGACACCGAAACGGATCTGTGGATCGACGACAGCTGTAGTACAACCCGCGGCCAGAGCCACTATCAGGGGTGCAGAAAAAAACTTAAGCAGACGCATGAGAAAACCTTCATCAAGATTCATGGAAATGAATCCTCGACGAATGGCCTTCGAGATTCCCAGAGGGCGAATCGCCAACCGGTGTAGGAACGCTCTGACTTACAGCAAGGAATACGGGCGACCTGAAAATGCCTGAACCTTAACGCTTACCCATCGATCGACGAGTTCCCGGCGGCGCCATGCCCGGTGTCTTGGTGTGGCCGTTCTTGGCGCCGTTCTTGTACCACGGCTGGTTGGAGCCCTTGGCGGCCGCCAGTTCGCCCGGTTTGAACGGGAACTTGAAGGCCGGGATTTCGGCTTTGGTTTCGCTGTCGGCGCTGGAGTCGACGCTGTCTGGCAGCTCTGCCTGCACGTCGCTCAGGGCGTCGGCGACCGGCGGTTGTTTCGGGGAAGTCATGAAAGCTCCGGGTGGTGCATGAAGTGTCGGGCCCGGTGAACGAGCCGCATGCCACAGTATAAGAAGTGCGGCAGTATAACTGGATGGAGCACCGCAAGCTGCAAGCTTGCATTGACCGCCTGACGACTCGCACAAATCCCGCGAAGAATGTTAGCGTGCTCATCATTCTTCACCGCCCGACGAGCCCGCCTCCCATGAAAAAGACTGTCCTGGCCTTCAGCCGCGTCACCCCGGAAATGGTCGAACGCCTGCAACAAGACTTCGATGTCATCGTGCCGAATCCGAAAAACGGCGACATCAACGCCCAATTCAACGAAGCCCTGCCCCACGCCCACGGCCTGATCGGCGTGGGTCGCAAACTCGGCCGCGCCCAGTTGGAAAACGCCGCCAGGCTGGAAGTGGTGTCCAGCGTCTCGGTGGGCTACGACAACTATGACCTGGCCTACTTCAACGAACGCGGGATCATGCTGACCAACACGCCGGATGTGCTCACCGAAAGCACCGCTGACCTGGCGTTTGCTCTGTTGATGAGCAGCGCGCGTCGCGTCGCCGAACTGGATGCCTGGACCAAGGCCGGGCAATGGCAGGCCACTGTCGGTGCGCAGCTGTTCGGTTGTGATGTGCATGGCAAGACGCTGGGCATCGTCGGCATGGGCAACATCGGTGCCGCCATCGCCCGGCGTGGCCGCCTGGGGTTCAACATGCCGGTCATCTACAGCGGTAACAGCCGCAAGACCGAACTGGAACAGGAACTCGGCGCGCAGTACCGCAGCCTCGATCAATTGCTGGCCGAAGCTGATTTCGTCTGCCTGGTGGTGCCGCTCAGCGAGAAAACCAAACACTTGATCAGCCATCGTGAACTGGCACTGATGAAGCCAAGTGCCATTCTGGTGAACATTTCCCGTGGTCCGGTGGTGGATGAACCGGCGCTGATCGAAGCGCTGCAAAACAACCGCATTCGGGGTGCAGGGCTGGACGTGTACGAAAAAGAACCACTGGCCGAGTCGCCACTGTTCCAGCTGAAAAATGCCGTGACCTTGCCGCACATCGGCTCGGCCACCCATGAGACCCGCGATGCCATGGCCAACCGTGCCCTGGCCAACTTGCGCAGTGCCCTGCTGGGCGAGCGACCGCAGGACCTGGTCAACCCGCAAGTCTGGAAGGGTTAACGCAAATCGGGCAGACGTTACAAGCGCCTGCCCGTTTGAAAAAAAGTCACTTTCAAGTTATTAAACAACTCTCTGAATACACACCCTGCAATTCAGTCAGCAGCCGAACAACAAAACCACGAGATAGACTCTCCTTGTTTACCCTGGCACTACGGGATCAGCAACGGAGATCACCCATTTGAACTCACTCACAACAAATCAAGTCATTCGACTCAGCAAAGCCAAACTGATGTTATTTACTAGCCTCTTTGGATTGCTGATGCTATACAACAATTTCACGGATTACTCGACCAACTATGAATACATCAGCCATATCCTGAGCATGGACACTACCAATGATCAAAGCAAATACAGACACAGGGCTATTACTTCCGCCATACTTCACCACCGCATTTACTGGCTGATCATTACACTTGAGGTGGTCTACACCCTATGTTGCCTGCTCGGAACCTATTGCCTTTACAAAAACATCAACGCCAGCCCCGAACAATTTCACGAAGCTAAAAAACCTGCAATCATCGGATTATTGATTGCCCTTTTTCTTTATTACGTCGGTTTTCAAACAGTCGGTACCGAATGGTTCAATATGGATGAGTCGAAAACCTGGAACTACAATTACAGGGCTGGACACATTGTTGATTTCATCTTTCCGTTACTGATATACATCGCGATAAAAATCGAGCACTGAGTCACTCAGCACTCGACGCCCCCTCAAGCCAGCTTGCCGTTGCCCAGCACTTGCGGCGTTTTGGGTTTGCGAAACACCAGTACGTTCCCCGACATCACCAACACCAGCCCCAACAGCGCCGGCACCGTCCATTGATAGCCCTCGGCGAACGCTGACACGTTGAGCGCCACCACCGGAAACAGCACCGTGCAGTACGCCGCCCGCTCAGGCCCCATGCGGCCGACCAGCGTCAGGTAGGCGGTGAAACCGATCACCGATCCCGGAATCACCAGGTACAGCAGTGACCCGATGTAACGCGTGCTCATTTCCATGTCGAAGGGAATGCCCTTGACCATACACCACACCGAGAGCATCGCCGCCCCGTAAGCCATGCCCCAGGCATTGGTGGTCAGCGGTTTGAGCCCGGCCTTCTGTTGCAGGCTCGAGAGCATGTTGCCCGCCGAGAAACACAAGGTGCCGCACAGGGCCAGACCGAGACCGAGCAGGGTTTCCGGGCTGGCGGTATGCCCGGCCAATTCAGGCCAGAACAACAGGCCCAGCCCAAGCAGGCCCAGCGCGCCACCCATCAGCACATTGCGGGCGATTTTCTGACCGAAGAACACCCGCGCGTTGAGGGCATTCCACAGGGTGGCGGTGGAAAACACCACAGCCACCAGACCGCTGGGGATCCACTGGCTCGCAGTGAGGAAGCACATGAAGTTGACGCAGAACAGGCACAAGCCCTGAGCCAGGCAAATCAAATGCCCGCGACGGTTCATCACTTGCAGGCGTCGGCTGAGCAGCAAGATCACGAACAGCACCAGCGCGGCGAGGCCGAAGCGATAGACGATCGACACAGGAATGGCCACCACACCCAGTTGCCATTTCAAGGCAATCCAGGTGGTGCCCCAGATCAGCACGGTCAACAGGTACAAAGAAAGGTTCATGGCAAAGGCTCCTCGATAGGCGCCCAGTGTCCGGCGCCACGCCTGGGCGCACTTGCATAAACTTGCGCTTTTGTCTGGCGACAGGCTGGCAGGCACGCGTCTACGGAGTAGGATGCAGGGCGTTGGATGCAGGTGTTAGAGAGCAACGATCATGGCTGTACTGGATACCCTACAAGTCTTTCAAGCCCTCAACCGCTCGCCGAATGCTCGCCTCGAGCACAGCGCCGAGCTCGGGGACGGCTTGTCTGCAGCTTTGTGGAGCAATCACCACGACGCCCAGGAATACGAAGCACCCAGCCACCATACGCTGTCCTGTTACATTGCTGGCGGCACCGGTACCTTCCGCCGCGATCAGCCCGCAACCAAGGGCGGCCCGGACAAACTGTGCATCCTGCCGGCCGGTCACCAGTCAGGCTGGGTGATCAACGGCGACATTCGTCTGGCGCACCTGTATTTCAGCCCCGAACAATTTGCCCTCGGCTGTGTCACCCTGCTCGATCGCGAGCCACGGGAAATGCAACTGCGCGAACAGACCTTTCTCGATGATCCGCAGCAGGCGCTGCGCTTTCGACAGTTGATCACCCTGAACTGGGACGAGCCGGGCGAGCGCCTGCTCACCAGCAGCCTGGCTCACGAACTGCTCAGCCATGCCCTGCTCAGCCAGGTCAATGCCCGGCAAGACCTGCGCCTTAAAGGTGGGTTGGCCGCGCATCAGCGTCGACATCTGGTGGAGTACATCGACAGCCATCTGGACGAGGCCATCAGTCTCGGCCAGTTGGCGGCGTTGTGCGCGTTGTCGGAATACCACTTCGCGCGGATGTTCCGCGAAAGCTTCGGCTTGCCACCCCACCAGTATGTGCTGGCACGACGCCTGAACCGGGCGCAGGAGTTGCTGCGCACGACCTTGCAGCCACTGGGGGAGATTGCGCTGGCCTGCGGATTTTCCAGTGCCAGCCATTTCACCAACCGGTTTCGCCAGGCCCTCGGTGGAACGCCCGGCGAATATCGCCAGGCGTTTTTGCGCTAGGCGCGGGATTTTCGACGTCCTTCAGGCCGCCATCGCGAGCAGGCCCGCTCCCACAGGGAGAAACAGTCGTCAGAACTCCAAGGTGCTCGACAACGTCACCTGCCGCGAGTCACCCATCGACACAAAGAACCGACTCGCCGCCGAGGTGTAGTAAGTACGGTCAAACAGGTTCTTCACGTTGAGCTGGAACTTGACCTTCTGCCCTTCGACCTTTGTGTCGTAGGTGGCGAACGCATCGGCCACGGTGTAGCTCGGCAGGTCGAAATCGTTCACCGCATTGCCCGCGCGCCCCCCCACATAACGCGCCCCGGCGCCGACCCGCAGTTGGTCGCCGCCGACGATGGTGCCGAAGTCATAGACGGCCGACAGCGAGCCGCTGTTCTTTGCCACGTTTTGCAGTTGATTGCCCTTGTAAACAGGGTCTTCGGTGACTTCGGCATCGGTGTAGGCGTAGCTGCCGATCATGCTCCAGCGATCCGTCAGCTGACCGCTCAAGTCCACTTCCAGGCCACGGGAACGCACTTCGCCGGCGGCACTGTAAATCGTGGTCGGGCCTTCGGCGTTGGCCACCAGCACGTTGCGTTTCTTGATGTCGAACAGCGCGATGTTGCCAGTGACGCGGCCCGGCAGATCGAGCTTGGCACCCAGCTCCCAGGACTTGGCTTCTTCCGGCGCGATGCCGCCGTCAAGCACGGTGCTGCTGCCGCTCAATGGCGCGATGGTCGAGTTGGGTTTGAACGACTCGGTGTAGCTGCCATAAAACGACAAGGCATCGGTGTATTTGTATACCAGGCCCGCGCGCGGCACCCATTTCTGCCCGTTACTGTCGGTGTTGGCGTGGAACGGTACGCCTTTGCCGGCGTATTGGTCGTACGCCTGGAAGCGCGCGCCGGCCACCAGAATCCATTGGTCGTTGAGGTGGATGGAATCCTGCAGGAACACCGAATCGCTACGCAGTTCATCGGTCTGCGCGCTGTCGGCCGCACTGACAGTGGTGCCCGGCACTTCCTGGCCATAGATCGGGTTCACGTAGCTGAACTGGGTGCGGCTTTTCTGGCGGATCAGGTCTTCGCGGAAAATCTTGCGGTACTCGTCATCGACGCCGAACAGCAGGTCATGCTGCATGCCGAACACATCCACGTTGCCTTCGAGGCTGGCGGTGGTGAAGCGGTCGGTGCTGATCGCATTCCGGGTGCCGTCCATGCTGCGGGTCAGGGTGCCCTTATTGGTGTCGATTGCAGTCACGCGCACCTGGCTGGCGTCGTAGGTTTCGCGGTTCCAGCTGTAGCCGAAATGGGCCTTCCAGTTGTCGTTGAGCTCGTGATCGGCCTCGAAGTGATAGAGGTCCGAACGCCCTTCCATGTTGTTGAACGGCTCGTCGAGACGCTCGTTGCGCGAGATGTCCAGCGGATGGTTGGTCCGTGGATCGATCAGCGTGCCTCGGTCAAACGGCGTGAGGAATTCGCGGTGCTCATAGGAGAACAGCAACTTGGTGCTTTCACCGTACCAGGCCAGCGACGGCGCGATCAGGCTCTCACGATGTACACCGAAGTTGCGCCAGTAATCTTCGTCTTCGTAGTCGAGCACCATGCGGTACGCCAGCCCAGAGTCGCCCAGGGCACCGGTGCTGTCGAGACCGCCGCCGCTGCCATTCTTGCCGTCGCCATAGCTCGAGCCGCGCACGGTCAAGCCGTTGTACTGCTCAAGCTCGGGCTTCTTGCTGACCATGTTGACCACGCCGCCCGGATCCTGGATGCCGTAGAGCAACGAGGCCGGGCCCTTGAGTACTTCGACCCGGTCGACGCTGGCGTTGAGACCACGACCCTGCACGATCGGCATGCCGTCTCGCATGATCGAGCCGTTACGGTTGTCGCCAAAGCCGCGGACCATCACCGAGTCCTGGGTGCTGCCAAGGGTGTTGGCCTGGGTGATGCCGCTGACATTGGCCAGGGCGTCATCGAGATTGCGCGGAGCCTGGTCGCGAATGACCTGGGCCGGGACGACATTGACGGTCTGCGGGATTTCCTGAATCGGGGCCGAGGAGCGCATCACCGAAGAGGTCGGTGGCGGCTGGTAACTCATGGACTCATCCATCACCGAGGTAATGGTGGTAGCGCCCAGGCTCAACGCACCTTCGGTCGGCCGTGGTTCCAGTGCAATGGTGTGCCCATCGGTGCGGCGGAACGTCAATCCCGAACCGGTGAGCAGACGTTGCAGGGCCTGTTCGGCACTCATCTGGCCATTGATGGCCGGCGCATTGAGGCCGTACGGCGCTTCATCGGTGTAGACGACACTGATGCCGGTCACCCGGCTGAAATCACTCAAGGCTTGGGGCAGCGGTTTGGCGGTCAGGGAAAAACTGAACTGCGCGAGTTGCTGGCTGTTGCCAGCCTCAGCGGCCAGCACCACGCTCAGCGGCAACAACGCCAATGCCGAAAAGCTCAACGCAGACACACCCAACCATTGTTTGACCGACCCCGATTTTGCCCTGGACTTCATGACTCATGACCTGTGTAGAACCGCAACGGATGCGAATGACTCGCAGTTTCAGTCACTACACGAATGGCAATCGGGTTTACCTCATCACAATTTGAAAATATTTTTACTTGAGTGATTGGGTGTCTGATCTGCCGCCATCGCGAGCAAGCTCGCTCCCACAGGGTTATGTGTTGCCCCAATATTGTGACCGACTCAATACCTGTGGGAGCGAGCTTGCTCGCGATGGGGCCGATCGATTCAACGCAAAATAATCAGATGCCCCAACACCTGATGCTGCTCAAACCCCAACACCCCCTGCAACGAACTCAACACCGCCTGCGGGTTCCTGCTCGGAAAGCTGCCACTGACCCGGCGCGCCGCCAGTTCATCGTTAAGCAACACGATCCGCCCAGGGTAATAGCGCGCCAAATCCTGCACCACATCGGCCAACGTCGCCTTGTAGTAATTGAGCCAGCCCTGGCGCCATGCCAACTGCGCTTCGCTGTCCACCGCGTGGAGTTTTTCCGCCGAGCCTTCGCCGTAGGCCACTTGCTGGCCAGCGGTAAGAATTTGCTGTTCGGCGTTCTGCTCCGCCGTCACGCCAACCCGCCCTGACAGCACCGTGACCTGCGCACCGTGGGGCTGCAAACGGACTTCGAACTGCGTGCCCAAGACCCGCGTCTGGCCTTTCTCGGCGTCCACCACAAACGGCTCGCCGGTGTGGGTGACACTGAAAAAACCGGCGCCGCGACGCAGTTGTACATGTCGCTCACCGCGACTGAAATCCACGGCGATGGCGCTGTCGGCATCCAGAGTCACCTGTGACTGATCGGCCAGGGTAACTGTGCGAATTTCCCCCGGTGCCGAGACGTAATCCGCCCCCAGGTCATCAATCCAGCGCATCGGCTGCCAGCCTGTGCCGAGACTGATCATCAACAGTAGACACGCGGCCATCGCCAGCGCACCCGACCAACGTCCGACCGTGCTGCGCCGCGAGCGTTTGATGGCATTGAGATAGCCTTGCATGGCAAAAGCGTCTTCATCGGCCAGCGTGCGCGCCGGCCCTTCGCTCAACTCCCACAAGACCTGCGCCTGGGCATACGCCTGCGCATGAGCGGTATCGGCTCGCAACCACTGGCTGAACGCCGCCTGATCACCACTGCCAGGCTGGTCATGCAACAGGCTCAGCCAGGCCAGCGCGGCCTGCTCCTGAGCGGGCGTCGGGGTGACGCGTTCGAAGTGGTTCACGGTGCTTTCCCTGGCGTTCGTGTTTCAGGCTCCCGAAGGCTGGCCTTGCAGGCTTCGAGGGCGCGCATCATATGTTTTTCCACGGCACTTTGGGACAAACCCATGGCCTTGGCGATCTCGGCGTATTTACGGCCGTGAATGCGATTGAGCAAAAAGATCTGCCGCGTGCGCTGCGGTAATGCGCGCAACGCCGCTTCGACGTGGCGCAAATCGTTGCCCGCCTCCAGCGCCGCTTGCGGTCCGCAGCCGTGGCTGTCCGGTGGTTCCACCATCAAGCCTTCACTGGCCCGGACCCGCGTGCCTTCACTGCGCAAATGGTCGATGGCGATATTGCCGGCGCAGCGCAGCAGATACGTGCCGAGCTCCTCGACCTGCACCAGCGGCCGCCGCCAGAAACGCAGGAACAAGTCCTGCACCAGGTCAGCCGCCGTCGCCCGGCAACCGACGCGCCGACTCACCAGTGCCTCCATTTGTGAACGCTGGGAGAGAAACACCTGGAGAAACTGCGCACGGTCGCCACGCTGTTCGTCGCGTTCGATATCGTGGGGGTCTGGGGGCAGAGTGATCATCGTTCATGTTCCGACCTGAAAACCGGGGAGGCCACGACAGCGTCAGGGGGCCGGCAAGGTTGCAATATTAATGATAAATATTCTCATATGCAAAAGGATCGGGTGCAGCCCTCTATTACGCCCATTGGCTGCACCGCAAACTCGGCCGTCCCGATAGCCCAGTCCAATGGCCATGGAATCCAAAAGCCACCCAAACGAAAACGGGCCTGCAATGCAGGCCCGTTCTAATGGGTAGGTAAAAAGTGAATCAGGTGTCAGCCGTTAAGCGCCGCCTGTTCGTTTTCCAGAAACTCTTCTTCCAGCAGCTGGTCGGCATGGGCGCCACTCTCGATGGGCACCACATTGGCTCGTTTGCCGCGTAATTTGCCGAACATATGCTCCAGCGCATGTTCAAGTTTGGTAGCTGCTCCGTCGATCGCCTGCTCCATGGTGGAGGCTTTATGGGTGACGGAAACCGGTTGATGGCCTTTTGGCCGCGCCTCCAGTTGGCAGCGCATGTCATGGGGACCCGGCTTGTCGCCGTTCTCGTCCCGCAGGTGAACCTCGACGCGTGTCAGGTCCTCTTCGTAGCGTTCGAGCGTGCTCTCAATGGTCGTACGTACCCACTCCTCCAGTCGTTTACTGCCTTGAATATGGTTATCGCTATTGACTTGGATTTGCATAGTTCATCCCTTATTTCAGCTAGCTCGCGAGAGGCCGGTCAGCTAAGCCCTTGGGCGTCATCACCGTGACCTCTTGCTTACACAATCGGTCTGTACGCTGAACAATTCAACCCCCTAAAAAAGATAAATTTTCAATCGCAAAAAAAGCCGGACAACCGGTAAAAGCGCTGTTAAGGTCGGGAGTTGGGTCGCCCTGCTCTTACGTAATAATTGCTCACATTTGCCGCTCCCCCAACGGGTGCAAACTGCGAAAAGCGCCCGCCTCCTCCACCAACCAATCGTGCACCGCGCGCACACCCGGATGGCTCAATGCCCCTGGTGCGTAAAGCAGCATGTAGCGCTTGTGATTGGGCACCGCCAGGCCGAACGGCACGATCAACGCCCCACGCTCCAGCTCATCGTTGAGCAGTGTCCGTCGGGCAATCGCCACCCCCATCCCGGCGATGGCCGCTTCGATCGTCAGGTGATTGCGATTGAACGTATGCCCGCGTCGCACATCCGCCCCCTCGAAACCGATGGCGTTGAGGTAAAACTCCCATTCCGCGTACTCATAGCTGCCGCGCCAGGCGGTGATGTCGTGCAGCAAGGGAAAGTGCATCAGGTCTGCCGGACCGTGCAGCGGCGGACGACCGCGCAACAGGCTCGGTGCACACACAGGAAAAATCTGCTCATCGAGCAAGGCTGTGGATAACAGGCCCGGGTAGCTGCCGTCGTTCAGGTCGATCGCCAGGTCGAAGTCGCCTTCATGCAACGGCACGCTGCTGTCCTCGGCCACCAGGCGCAACTGAATATCCGGAAAACGCTGCTGCAAACGCGGCAGACGCGGCGTCAGCCATTTGCTCAGGAACGACGGAATCGAACGTACCCGCAGAATCCCGCTGATCATGCCCGCATCCAGTCGCCGCAATTCCGCGTCGATGCTGCCAAATGCCTCGTTGACGGTAATGGCCAGACGCTGGCCCTCAGCGCTCAACTCCACTCCGCGGGCGCGGCGGTGAAACAGACGAAAACCCAGGCGTTCTTCCAGCTGACGAATCTGCTGGCTGACCGCCCCCGGTGTGATGTGCAGCTCTTCGGCGCAGCGGGTGAACGACAAGTGCCGCGCGGCACAGGCAAACACGTTCAACCAGACATATGTCTGGGCGTGCAATTGACGACTCATCGTTTAGTCCTGCTAAAGGATGTCTTAGGAATTTTCGTTGGTCACGCAGGATCGTGACAGGCAGTATCGCCCAAATTGCGCTTGTCCTACAGAAATGGCAGCGATTACCCTTCCATTGCATGTAAAGGCTTTAGCATGGCTATCAGTGTTTTCGATCTATTCAAAGTCGGCATCGGCCCGTCCAGCTCCCATACCGTCGGTCCGATGCGCGCTGCCGCAACCTTTGCCCAAGCGCTGGTCGATCACGGTTTTCTGGCTGACGTGCGACGCGTGGAAATTCGCCTCTATGGTTCTCTGTCAGCGACCGGCGTCGGCCACGCAACGGACCGCGCCTGCGTCATGGGCCTGATGGGCGAATGGCCCGACCGCATCGACCCCACCACCATCGACAGCCGCATTCACACCCTGCGCGAAACCGGCAAATTGTGCCTGGCAGGCGTTGCGGACATTGCCTTCGACTGGCAACGCGATCTCCTGCTGCTAAACGAGAGCCTGCCCTACCACCCCAACGCCATGTCCCTGGCAGCCTTCGGTGAAACCGGCGAACTGTTCGAGCAGACCTATTACTCGGTGGGCGGCGGTTTCATCATCGAAGCGGCCGAAGCCGAATCCGGGGTCGCACTGGCCGGCGATGTGGTGCTGCCTTACGATTTCTCCAGCGCCGCCGAACTGCTCAAGCTGTGCAACGAGCACGGCCTGCGGGTGAGCGAACTGATGATGGCCAACGAACGGGCGTGGCGTGGTGATGCCGAGATTCGCCAGGGCCTGTTGCATATCTGGTCGGTGATGCGCGAATGCGTCGAGCAGGGCTTGCGTCACGAAGGCATCTTGCCCGGCGGTCTGAATGTTCCACGTCGAGCGGCGAAACTGCATCGCAGCCTGCAGGAAATCGGCAAGCCGAATGTCATTACGTCCACTTTGTCGGCAATGGAATGGGTCAACCTGTATGCCCTTGCCGTGAACGAAGAAAACGCAGCCGGCGGGCGCATGGTCACGGCACCGACCAACGGCGCGGCGGGGATCATTCCCGCGGTGCTGCACTACTACATGAAATTCAATGCCGATGCGTCTGACGATGACGTGGTCGCGTTCTTCCTGGGCGCAGCGGCCGTCGGCATCCTGTGCAAGAAAAACGCTTCGATCTCCGGGGCCGAAGTCGGCTGCCAGGGTGAAGTCGGCTCCGCCTGCGCCATGGCCGCCGCCGGCCTGGCAGAGGTGCTTGGCGCCACCCCGGAGCAGCTGGAAAACGCCGCCGAAATCGGCCTGGAACACAACCTCGGCCTCACCTGCGACCCGGTTGGCGGACTGGTACAAGTGCCGTGCATCGAGCGCAATGCGATCGCCGCAGTGAAAGCCATCAACGCCACGCAAATGGCCCTGCGTGGCGACGGCCAGCACTTCATTTCCCTGGACCGGGTGATTCGCACCATGCGCGACACCGGCGCCGACATGCACGACAAGTACAAAGAGACGTCACGGGGCGGACTGGCAGTGAACTGGGTGGAATGTTGACCGTTTTGGTTGCACACCGAGGTTTATTGCCCTGAAACGTGCAGAAAACGCGGCCCCTGTAGGAGCGAGCTTGCTCGCGAAAAACCCTCAGGCGCCGCAAACCATCTGGTTTGACGCGTTATCGTTCACGACCATCGCGAGCAGGCTCGCTCCTACAGAACGTTTTTTTGTCCGACAATTTTGTCGGCATGCCCCTTGCTACATCCTGGTTGGAACAATGATGGCGAGATGGCCGGTGGTCAGGCATTGCGAACCAACCCGATCACGGCCGGTCAACAACTGCACGTTCAATCAGGCGGTGACACATCATGGACAACCCTTTCCAGCTCATTACCGATGCCTTTGCAGCGGATTACCAGATCAACCTGAGCATTCAGGGCCTGGATGGCAGCATCATGCTGACCCTGTCCAACAGTGGACGCGTAGTCGCAAAGCGCATGATCAGTGCCGAACAACGCAATGACCCCGAGCGCCTGAAACGACTGGTGCAAAGCATTCAGTTCGGCATTGCCATCGAGCAGGGCCACAGTGCCGTGGCCATCCTCGAATCCATGACCGATGGCGGCATGCACAGCCTGCCGCCACCAGCCAAAGGCCGGCCCCGACCCGCCATGGGGCTTTAAAGCTCGCCCTTTTCTACTTCGGAATGCTCACTGGAGCCCGCACCTGTTTTGCGGTGCGGGTTCTCAATCTTCACCGAAGGAAACTGCGACGAAGCATAACGCACCACCAGAATCGCAAACGCCAGCAGCAGAATCCCGCCGCACAGGTAGATGATCCCAAGGTCCGGCGGGTTGTGGTGCGAAACGTTGGAAATCAGCAGCCGCGTCAGCGCGGTGATCGCCACGTAGATCAGGAAGCGCACCGGCATGTGATTGGTCTTGAAGTAAATCCCGACCATCGCTCCCAGTTCCAGATAGATGAACAGCAGCAAGATGTCATCGATCTTGATGTGCCCCTCTTCGATCATCCCGAGGAATTCCATCACCGCCGCCCACGCGGTCACCGCACCAATGGCGAACAGCGCCAGGTAGTGGAAGGTTTCGACGAACAGATTGCCCAGGGACTCGGCCAGTCCATGCACGTTCTGCCGCAGTTTTTCGGCCCAGTTGATTTTCACGATGATGCTTCCTTAGGTCGGCTCGACCGGATGATGCGGGTTGGACGTGACGGTTTTTCTGCATGCAGAAAAAAGGCCAGCCCATGATGGCGAGCCGCTCTGGATCGCGCGCCGTGGCGTTTGGTCGCACCCGTACTGCGCCTCACCTGACAAATCTCGAATCCGGTCTACATTGAAAAGCCACTATCCAAAAGACAGGGTTTCGCTTATCCTTTAGCTGTATATAGATACAGTAGTCGAAATCGACAACCAATGTGAAGGCATGTGAGGTGGTGAATGGCCGTCGAAGTGGTATACCGCAGCAGCCGAGATCTGGAGCGCTTGTTCATGGATAAAGCCGAAGCTGACCGTCATGACAAAATGCTCGAACTGGCCGAATTGCTGGCTGAAGTGTTGCAAAAAGCCGTTCCGTCCCTGACCGAGCAGCAAGTGGAAGAAGCCGGGATCTACATGGCGAAGAATCGCGACGTGTTCGCCAAGGCGTTCAAGAGCCAGCCGGACGCCCTGTCCGAATTGCTCAGCGCACCGGTTGAAGTCGCAGAACCTGTCGCAGCGCTCGAGGTCGTTGAAGCCGCTGAGCCGATCGCCCCGGCCAAGCCTGCCAAGGCCCCCAAAGCCGCCAAGTAAGCAACGCGCAAATTGAACAGGCCCTGAGTCGAATGGCTCAGGGCCTTTTTCATGCCTGTGGAAAACTCATCCCTGACTCACCGGTACAACACTTTCTCCGCCAGTTCGTCCGCCACCCGGGCCGGTGAGCGTTTTTCCGCTTGGGCGTGGGCGAACACTTCAGTCAGGCGCGAACTGATTTTCGACAGGTGCGCGGTGATGGTTCCCAGTTCTTCGCCCCGATGTTTGAGCGAAACATAGATCAAACCGCCGGCATTGATCACGTAGTCCGGCGCATACAGGATGCCCCGCCGTTCCAACTGATCGGCGACGTCCAGATGGGTCAGTTGGTTGTTCGCCGAACCGGCCACTGCCGAGCAGCGCAGTTGCGTCACGCTGTGGCTGTTCAGCACTCCGCCCAAACCGCACGGCGCAAGAATATCGCAAGGCGTGCTGAGCAGTGCGTCGTTGGCGATGGGGTGAGCCCCGAGTTGCTCCATCGCCAGTTGCACCTTGCCGTGATCGATATCGCTGACCAGCAGTTCGGCCCCGGCGGCGTGCAACTGTTCTGCCAGGGCATAACCGACGTTGCCCAGGCCTTGAATGGCGACGCGCAGGCCTTCGAGGTTATCGCTGCCCAGTCGCGCCATTGCAGTGGCGCGAATACCGGTGAATACACCCATCGCCGCGTGCGGCGCGGGGTCGCCCGCCGAGGTGGTGCTGGTGACGTGTTGGGTCTGTTGGGCAATGCAATCCATGTCCGCCACTGAGGTGCCACTGTCGATGGCCGTGATGTAGCGCCCGTCGAGCTGATTGATACAGCGCCCGAAGGCTTCGAACAGCGCGGCGCGGTTGGCCACGTGAACGGGGCGGATGATCACCGCCACGCCGCCGCCCTGAGCCAGGCCGGCCAGTGCCGCCTTGTAACTCATGCCTTGGGCAAGGCGCACCGCATCCTCGACCGCAGACTCGTCGCTGGGATAGGCAAGGTAACGACAGCCGCCCAGGGCAGGCCCCAAGCGGCTGTTATGAATGGCAATGACCGCCTTCAACCCGGTGACCGAGTCAACGCTCAGATGCAGCGATTCAAGGCGGGTGCTTTGCATGAGAGCGAACATCGTAAGGCTCCCGAATCACTTCTTGTAGTCGCCAGTATAGGCTTGCGCCCAAAAATTGCAGAAGCGCACCGGAATAAGCACGGCCACGATGCAAGCTTTAGGAAATAACCTGCATTCGACCTTGTACGGCACTGGACGAACGCCGGAGAGGGGGCTAAAACGAGGCATTGCCCGGAGATTTTGATGACCCCGCGCCAATCGTTCTTCGCCTGCCTGCAACGTTCACCGCCCGCGCTGTTCGAGGCGGCACTGTGGATTGCGGTCGAGCACGACAGCGAAGTGGAGCCGCAAGCACTGCTGGCCGATTTCCAGGAGTTGCAGCAACGGGTCAGCGGCGGCTTGCCGATGCTGCCGGTCAGTGAACTGGCCCAGCCGCTGCTGCGGCGCCTGAATGACCTTGGCTTCGCCCAGGACGATTTCACGCCGTTGCGCCCGCAAGTGGCACTGCTGAACAAGGTACTGGAACGCCGAAGAGGGCAACCCTTGACGCTGGCGCTGATAGCACTGGAGTTGGCCAGGGGCCTGGAGATTCCCCTGGTCGGGGTCAACTTTCCCGGGCATTTCCTGCTGCGAGTGCCGGGCGCCGATCATTTGCTCGATCCCTGCGGCGGCCGTCGCCTTTATCCCAACGATTGTCGGGAGTTGTTGCACCGCCAGTACGGCCCGAACATCAAGCTCAGCGCCGAGCACCTGGAAACCGCCGAGCCGGTACAGATGCTGCAACGGCTGTCGCGCAACCTGCGCCAGTTGTACCTGTCCCACGACGATTTCATCAATGCCTTGATCGACGCCGAGCGTGTCCTGGAACTGGGCAACGCCAGCGCCGCCGACTATCTGGCCCGGGCCAGCTTGTACCAACGACTGGACTGCCCGAACGCCGAGCGTTTTGACCTGGAGCACGCACTGCTGCTCAGCGACGATCCGATCCAGCGGATTCGCCTGACGGAACGGTTAGGGCATTTGCCGCCGAACGCCATCGTTCATTAAAAGCAAAAGATCCTGCTTCTGACTTAAGGCGTATCTGGCTGATTCGCCGGATGCGCCTTGATGAACGCCGGGTGTGTCGCCGCCAATGCCGCCACTCGCCGGATTCGCGGGTAAGCTTCAAGAGAAACATTGAACCGCTCGGCCGCGTACAGTTGCGGGATCAAGTAGACATCCGCCAACCCGGGTTCGGTGCCGAAACAGTAACCCTCATCACCGATCAACTGCTCCACCGTCGCCAACCCTTGGCCGATCCAGTGGCCGATCCACTCCACCACCTGCGGTTCGTCGTGGCCCGACTGGCGCAGCCGATTGAGCACGCTGACGTTGTGCAGCGGGTGCACATCGCAGCCGATCACTGCCGCCACGCCGCGCTCGTGAGCACGGGCAGCCAGGTCTTTGGACAGCAGGGGCACCTGTGGATAACGCTCCTCCAGGTACTCGATGATCGCGGGAGACTGGATCAGCAATTCGCCTTCATCGGTGCGCAAGGCCGGCACACGGCCCTGCGGGTTGATGCCCAGATAAGGCGGCTGCCGATGCTCGCCACCCTGCGGTGCGATCAGGTTGACTGGCAAGGATTGATAATCCAGACCCTTGAGCGCCAACGCGATACGCACCCGGTACGACGAAGTCGAACGGTAGTAGGTATAGAGTTCCATGCCCTGCTCCTGTCAGCGCGCCGGCAGCACTTTGCCGCGGCATTCGCCGAAGCCAATGGACGCGAACCCGTCGCGGCGGCAACGTCCGCGCAGGATGATTTCGTCGCCGTCCTCGAGGAATTTACGCACCTCGCCCGAGGCCAGTTCGACCGGCTTTTTACCGCCCTCGGTAATTTCCAGCAGGCTGCCGAACTGACCGCTCTGCGGTCCCGACAACGTGCCCGAGCCGAACAAGTCCCCAGCCTGCAATTGGCAACCATTGACGCTGTGGTGCGCGACCATTTGTGCCACGGTCCAGTACATGTGCCCGGTGTTGCTCAGGGTCAGGCGATGGGCTGGCAGGTTCTGCTCGCGCATGGCCTCGGTGAGCAGCAACACTTCCAGTTCGATGTCGAACGCACCAGCGGCCTGATCGCGCTTGTCGAGCAGGTACGGCAGCGGCTGCGGATCGCCTTGCGGACGCGCAGGCTGGGCACGACGGAACGGCTCCAGTGCTTCGGCGGTGACCACCCACGGCGAGATGCTGGTGATGAAGCTTTTCGACAGGAACGGCCCCAGCGGCTGGTATTCCCAGGCCTGGATGTCCCGTGCCGACCAGTCATTGAGCAGGCAGAAACCGGCGATGTGATTGGCGGCGTCGCCAATGGCAATCGAGTCGCCCATGTCGTTGCCCTGGCCGATCCAGATGCCCAGCTCCAGTTCGTAGTCCAGGCGCGCACAAGGGCCAAACGTCGGTTCGCTCTGACCGGCCGGCAACGTCTGGCCTTTCGGGCGGCGGACGTCAGTACCGGATGGGCGAATGGTCGACGCACGACCGTGGTAGCCGATTGGCACGTACTTGTAGTTCGGCAGCAGCGGGTTGTCGGGACGGAACAGTTTGCCGACGTTCTGCGCGTGCTCGATGCCGACGTAGAAATCGGTGTAATCGTTGATTTTCGCCGGCAGGTGCATCTCGCAATCCACCGCCAGCGGCAGCAGTTTTGCGCCCTGGGCTTCGATCTTGCCGTGCAGGGTGCTGCCTTCGGCGAACAGTTCCAGCAAGCGTTCACGCAGGGCCACACGGGCCTCGCGGCCCAGTTCGAAGAACGCATTCAACTGGCCGCAACAAGTAGCCTCGACCGCAGCCTTCGCGGCGCCATCGAACAACCCGACTTCAAGGGCCGCTTGCAGATCAAAGATATGCTCGCCAATGGCCACGCCACTGCGCGGTGCCGAGCCATTGAGGCTGAACACGCCCAGCGGCAGGTTTTGCAGGGGGAAGTCCGCGTGGCCGTTGGCGGACGCAACCCAGCTGCGAGTGATGGAAGTCTGCGTCATGGGTTATCTCCGGGTCGGGTCGAAAGTGGCGGGCAGCGTAGCCCAGCAGGCGTCGTAGGTATTTTGCAGTTGTGGGCAATCGAGGGCGAAACGGCTTGGGCGCAACACTTGGCTGGTTTCGAACATGAACGCCATGGTGTTGTCGATTTTCGCCGGCTTGAGGTCAGCGTTGATCGCTTTGGTGCAAGTCTCACCGTCGGGACCGTGGGCGCTCATGCAGCTGTGCAACGAAGCACCGCCGGGTACAAAACCTTCAGCCTTGGCGTCGTATTCGCCCTGGATCAAACCCATGAATTCGTTCATCAGGTTGCGATGGAACCACGGCGGGCGGAAGGTTTTCTCGGCCACCATCCAGCGCGGCGGGAAGATCACGAAGTCGAGGTTGGCCAGGCCGTGGACGCTGGTTGGCGAGGTCAATACCGTGAAGATCGACGGATCAGGGTGATCGAAACTGACGGTGCCGATGGTGTTGAAACGGCGCAGGTCATATTTGTACGGCACGTTATTACCGTGCCAGGCAACCACGTTGAGCGGCGAATGATCAAGCTCGCACGCCCACAACTGGCCGAGGAATTTCTGCACCAGCGTGGTCGGTTGTTGCAGGTTTTCGTAGGCCGCCACCGGGGTCAGGAAGTCCCGCGGATTGGCCAGGCCATTGCTGCCAATCGGCCCCAGGTCCGGCAGACGCAGCGGCGCGCCATGGTTTTCGGCGACATAACCGCGGGCTTGCGGGTCAAGCAGTTCGATGCGGAATTTAAGGCCGCGTGGCAGTACGGCAATTTCCAGCGGTTCCAGTTCAAGCACGCCGAGTTCGGTGGCAATGCGCAGGCGCCCCAGTTCAGGCACCAGCAACATCTCGCCGTCGGCGTTGAAGAACACACGCTCCATGGAACGGTTGGCGCGGTAGTTGTAGATGCTGATCCCGGCCGGTTTTTCCGCGCCCGAGTTGGCCGCCATGCTCACCAGACCGTCGATGAAATCGGTCGGCTCGGCAGGAATCTCCAACGGGTTCCAGCGCAGGCGATTGGGGGTCACGTCACCCAGCGGACCGCCGGCCAGTTGCCGGTCAAGTTTGACGAATGCCGGGTGATTGGCCGACGGCTGGATGCGGTACATCCAGGTGCGCCGCGCCTCGCTGCGCGGCATGGTGAACGCCGTGCCGGAGAACAGTTCGGTGTAGAGGCCGTACGGGGCTTTTTGCGGGGAGTTCTGGCCGGCGGGCAGTGCGCCGGGCAACGCTTCGCTGCTGAATTCGTTGCCGAAGCCTGACAGGTAGGCCAGCGCTGGCGTCGTTGAATCGGGGTTCATGGAGCCTCCTGAACAGGGAGTCGGCAATGCCGGTCACCCTTTGGAAGAGTTACTGGCCAGCCTCGGTTATTTTTATCGTAATTAGATTACGCATAACGTAATTTGATTGGTATTGACCGTCAAGCTATAAAGACGCCCATTCGTTACAGGATCAAACCGCCACCATGGAAAAACCTACCAGCGACAGCAACGGCAAACAGAAAGTCCGCTCGGCTGAGGTTGGCACCGACATCCTCAAGGCTCTGGCCGAGTTGTCGCCCTCGACTTCGCTGTCGCGCCTGGCTGAACACGTGCAGATGCCGGCGAGCAAGGTTCACCGCTATTTGCAGGCCTTGATCGCCAGCGGTTTTGCCGAACAGAACGCCGCCACCAACCATTACGGCCTGGGCCGCGAAGCCTTGCGCGTAGGGTTGGCGGCACTCAACAGTATGGACGTGCTGAAAGTTGCCGCCCTGCCCTTGTCCGAGTTGCGTGACGACTTGAACGAAACCTGTTTTCTGGCGGTATGGGGTAACCAGGGCGCGACCGTGGTGCATATCGAACCGGCGGTGCGTGCGGTGACGGTGGTGACACAACTGGGCTCGGTGTTGCCATTGCTCAGTTCTTCGACGGGACTGGTATTTGGCGCCTACCTGCCCAGGCGTGAAACCGTGGACCTGCGCGATCAGGAGTTGCAGAGCAGCGCCACCCACAGCTTGGCGGATGATCAGGCGTACACGACGATGTGCGAACAGATCCGCCAACGGGGCCTGCATCATGTGCATGGATTGTTGATGCCCGGTGTGGATGCCTTGTCGGCGCCGGTATTCAACGCCATGGGCAAGATTGCGGCAGTACTGACCGTGGTCGGGCCGACCTCGCTGTTCCATGCCGATGAAAACGGTCCCGCGGCGCAGCGTTTGCTGTCTGCCACACGAGCAGTGAGTTGGCGCATGGGTTATCAGCCAGACGCATTGACAACCTGAACGCAACGGCGCTGATCAGACGGGCAGGATCAGCCCCAGCTTCTTGCCCATCGCCACGGCTTGCGTCCGACGCTCAACCCCCAATTTGCTGTGGATTCTCCGGGCGTGGGTTTTCACCGTATGCAAGGAGATGAACAGTCGCTCGGCAATTTGCTGATTGGAACTGCCTTGGGCAATGAGACCCAGCACCTCAATCTCCCGGGTACTCAGCGGGCTGACATCGGCGAGCATGGCCGTCACCGACTCTTCCCCGCGCAAACGGCTGAGCAAGTTCGGCTGGCGCAGCCCCAGTTCACGCAACGCCTGTTGCCCATTACAACGCTTCACCAGCGCCAGGCCCGCCTCCAAAGCCGCCCTGGCCAGACTGGGCTCCGCGGTCAGGTCCGCCACTTCGCTGATCGCCAAATGCAATTCCGTTTCCAGCGCCAGCATGGCATGCCGTTGCGCGTGATCGAGCAACTCCTGCAGCCGATCCAGCGGCTTTTGCGTCTGTTGCAAATGCATCTGCGCCAACACCAATTGGTACTCGATACGGGCAATCAGTTGAAGCGTGGCCGGTGGCGCCTGGCGTGCACGAGGCCCGCGATAGTGACGCAAGACACGGGTCAGCGCTTCACAGGCCAACTCCGGTCGCCCTTGCTGCAACCAGAAATGACTGCTGATTTGCAGCAGCACCCCGCGATACACCGTATCGGGAATCTGGCGCTGCTGCATCACGCGTTCGGCTTCGCGCAAACGATCAAACGCAAGGGCGTAATCGCGCTGATTGGCGGCCATCTGCGCTTGCCCGAGAAAGCCATACAGCGCGTGCTTGTCCTGGCTTTGCAGGCAGTCCTCCAGGCCGGACTGGAAGAAACCGGCGGCCAACTCATCTTGTCCCTGACAGAGGGCCAACCGCCCTCGCCGCAGGGCAATTCGCCCCAATAACGGCGTCGGTCGATCAGCCTGTCGGGACAACAGGTCAAAAACTTCAGCCAACAAGCTCTCGGCACGTCGGGGCGCACCGCGCATCTCCAGCAACTGCGCGTGATCGAGTTCAAGCAGCCCTTCGAACAATAGCGAGCCTTGGGCGCGCGCCAGACACAGCGCCTCACGATTGAACGTCTGCGCCGCATCGAGTTCGGCGTTGAGCAAGGCCTGCTGGGTCAGACCCGACAGGCACAACAATCGCACCGGCCAGGCATCGACGCTCAACTCGGCCAGCGCATCGAGAAAGTGCGCACGGGCCGCCTCCATGCGGCCTTGCAAATGCAGCAACCAGCCCTGTTGCGCCTGCCAGCGTGCCAGCAGTTGCCGTTGCAGTTTTTGCGTAGGCTGTGGGGCAAATCGAGCCAGTTGCTCAATGCACACGGCAGCATGATCGAAGCGCCCGGCAAACAACAACGCCGCAGTAACCAGTCCCACCAATTGCGGTGTAACAAGGGTCAGCTCAGCCTGTTGACGCTCGTGTAGATTCAACAACAGACAAGCATTTTCACGCCGGAACAAATGCTCGAAGCTGAAGTGCTGCAACAGGCTGACCGCCACTTCGAACTCCTGCGCCAACAGAGCCTGCTCGAACGCACCTTGCCAGTCTTCTTCGGTGCTGAACCATTGGCACGCGCGGCGATGCCAGGATCGCCCGGCCGGGGTCGGCTCTTCACGCATCGCCCGGGCCAATGGCTCGAAGATCCGCAACCACTCGACGGAGTCCTCCCTGGGTTCAATGAAGCAGCCCATTTCCTGCAACGCGTGCAGCCACTGTGCGCCCTCACCCGTACCGAAAAGATGCTCGCACAGGCTGGCGTTGAAGCGTGGCAGATGAACCAACACCTGCCAGACTTCAACCAACTCCGGCGGCAAGGTGTTGAACAACTCATGCTGCAGATAATCGAGCAGCGTCGCCGAACGCCCCTGTTCACCAGACCACGGACAACCATTGAGCAACGCGATCCGCACGCCAGCGCACCAGCCACCGCTGCGCTCAACTACCCTTTTGGCGGTTTGTGCCGCGAGGGTCGGCTCGACATGACCGAGCAACTGCCCGACCTCGGCCTCGGTAAACGCCAGCGTCCGGCCTTCGCACTCGTACAACTCATCATCCAGCAGCAGCCGCGGCCAATTGCAGGATGGTCGTCGACGGGAGCTCAGCCACCAGGTCAGCGCCGGGCTGGCGACGGCCAACAGGCGATCGAGCATCCGGTCGAGTTCCGGATTGGGTGCGCGGCAGTAATCATCCAGAAACAGCCAGGTCGGCGCCTGTAATCGGGCCAGATGCGCCAGCAGCCCGGGCTCATCCGCCGAGGGCAGACCCAGCGCTTGCGTCAGGCGCAACAGAAAATCGGCTGCACTCAACGACGCCCCCGCCAGCGGCAGCCAACAGACCCGAGAGTGCTCCGGCGCCCGCAGCAGGCATTCGGTGAGCAACGCGCTCTTGCCACTACCGGCCGGCGCGCAAAGTAACTTCACCCGCGCAGTCGAGACCAGCATGGGCTCGATCAGCCGCTCGCGGGACAGATGATGGGACGACAGTCGGGGCAGGAAACCGGGGCGGTCCAGACAGTGCGTCATTGCAGTCATAGTGATGCGCCTTTTTTATAATTCTGGCGCCACCCTAGTCCCCTCCCGAGCGCTTGTTGAAGAAGTATTCAACACACTGATCAACCCCTATAAAAAAGGTGACCGCGAAGTCACCCTTTTGTTTAAGAGTCTGTAGGAAACCTACCGAACCCCCGTACTACGCAAGGCTGCTGGCGTGTAGTCCCCCGCTTTTGCATCGATGTTGAATTCGAAGCTGCGCTTCTCTTCGTTCTTCATTCCCAGGGCGATATAGCGGCCGGCAATCAGGTCATACAGCGCTTCGACGGTGTAGGTCGGCACCTGGTGATCGTAGTAGAACTGGGCATGCCCTTCGGCGACGCGCCAAAGCTGGCCACGCCCGTCGTAGTGGTCGGCCAGCGCCACTTGCCAGCTGTCTTCATCGATGTACATGTGGCGTTTGGCGTACACGTGGCGCTCGCTCGGCTTGACCGTGGCGACGACTTCCCAGACCCGGTGCAACTCATAGCGAGTCAGGTCCTGATTGATGTGCCCGGCCTTGATCACATCGGTGTATTTGAGGTCTGGCGAGTCGAGCTTGTAGCTGTTGTAGGGGATGTACATCTCCTTCTTGCCGATCAGTTTCCAGTCGTAGCGATCCGGTGCGCCGGAAAACATATCGAAGTTATCGGTAGTGCGCAGGCCGTCGGATGAGGTGCCGACGCCGTCATAAGCGACCTGTGGCGCACGCCGTACCCGGCGCTGTCCAGCGTTGTAGATCCAGGCCTTGCGCGGCTCCTTGACCTGGTCGAGGGTCTCGTGGACCAGCAACACGTTGCCCGCCAGCCGCGCCGGTGCGGTCACTTCCTGCTTGAAGTAGTTGAGGACGTTATCGTCGCTGCCCGGTTTCAAATCACCGAGCAACGACGGCACGGCGACCTCGTCCTTGAAGCGGATCACGGTGAAATCGCCATTGGACTGCGGTGTCGCCTGGGTGATGGTGCGGCGCAGATTGCCGCCGTGGTAACGCGTGACGTGGTTCCAGATCACTTCCACGCCATTCTTCGGAATCGGGAACGCGTAGTAGCGATTACCGGTGAAGTTCGCCAGACCGTTACCGTCATTGATCGGTGTTACGTTCAGAGCGCTGCGTTTGGCCGACTCATAGATTTCCGCCGGTAACGCCACGGTGCGGTGGCTGGGATAGACCGGAATCTTGTAAGTCTCTGGATAGCGCTTGAACATCGCGATCTGGCCGTCGGAGAGCTTGTCCTTGTACTTGTCGACGGTCGCCGCGGTGATCACGAACAACGGCTTTTCGTTGGCGAACGGGTCAGCCAGGAAACCTTTGCTGTCCACCGCACCAGCGTTTTTCGGGATGCCGCCGGTCCAGGCCGGAATCGAGCCATCGGCATTACCGGCCTTCTCGGCACCGAGTGGGGTCAGGCTGGTGCCGAGCTTGTTGGCTTCTTCCGGCGACACCGCGGCCATCACGTTGGCAGCCAGCAGACTCAGGGCCAGAACGGTGCCCAATTGCAGAATCATCTTGCGCATTGAATTCATCCTTTTCAGCCAGATCAGAAGTTCACACCAAAGCTCAACGCCACGAAGTCACGGTCAGTGAGGACGTTGTAGTCCCCGCCGAAAAAGTCGGTGTAACTGAGGCTCGCGGTATAGGTGTTGCGATAGTCCGCGTCGACACCGAGGCTGATGGCCTTGGCGCCTTCGTTGAACAGACCGTTGGGGCCAAAGCCGGAAACGTCGTGGGACCACGAGAGGTTGGGTCTGAAATTGATCCCGGCGATCAGGTTGTTGTAATCGAGAATGGCCCGGGCGCGATAACCCCACGACGTCGAGGTCACGAAGCCGCCGGTATCACCGCCGAAACCATACTGACCAAACACCGAGTCGCGGCCGTAGCGCAGTTTGGTGCGCGGCTCCAGGCCGCCGACCCGAACCACCGCCGCCTCGCCCACCAGGGTCAGGCGATCCGCACCCGCGACCTGATCGATGAAATGCGTCAGGGTGCTCTGGACCTGCGTCACCTCCTTGCGGCGGTAGCCTTTGTTGTCGGCCCCCGGTGTAGTGGCGATGGGCGATGCCGCACCACCTGCAATCGGATTGAGCATGGCCAGGGTCAGGTCATTGGTGTTGACCTGCACCGGGAGGTTGGGGCGGTAGCTGATTTCGCCGCTCCACGCGGTGCCGGTGGATAACGTGGTGGAGAAGCTCGCGCCGTAGAGGCGGATGTCCTCCGGGTATTCGAGGTAATACTGGCCACGACCGAGCATCACACTTTGGGCCAGGCCCGAACCGCTGCCGGGCGCGATGCGGTTGGCGGCGGCAACGATCCCCGGAAGGCTTGCCAGCGTACCGGGGCCAGCGGTGGTGGTCCCGACATTCGGTGAGCGGCTGTGGTAGTTCATGAAGTACAGGCCGTACTCGGTGTCGTCCCCCAGCCAGCGCAATGCCGTCCCCCACTGTCCGGAGTCCCGGGCATCGCGGTCGCCACCACGGGGAACGATCACCCCCTCCTTGCTGACTTCGAAGCCCTGGCCAAAGGCAGCAGCAATCGGCTGCAGCGGTGCAATGGCCGGGTTGGCGACGGTGTAACCCTTGTTGCAACCATCGGCCACCACATCGACGCCGAAGAAGGTGCCGCAGTTATCGACAACCGTCTGGTCCCACTCCAGTTGATAGAAGCCTTCGACCGTCAATTTGTCCGTCAGCCCCTGGGAGGCAAACAGCATGTTGACCGGAATCAGGCCTTCCTTGATCTCTGCCCCCGGTCGACGGAACGCGGACACGTCGACCGGGTTGATGCTGTTGATCGAGTTGCCGATGAAAGTACTTTCGCCCCAACTGACCACCTGCTTGCCGGCGCGGACCGTGCCCGGCAAATCGGCGAGGGAGTAGTTGTGATAGACGAAAGCGTCGAGGATTTGTCCGCCTGAAGACTTGGCGCCCTCTTTGCGATTGTGATCGCTGATGTCCTTGAATGGCCGGCTCTCATCTTTCAGTTCGAAGTCGTACCAGTACTTGCCACGCACAAACGCACCGGTGTCGCCGTACTTCAGTTCGAGGTCGTGAATCCCCTTGAAGATTTTCGAGAAGGTTTCACCCTTCTTGAAATTCAATCGCCCGTCGTCGCCGGTCGAAGACTGGCCGGAACCGCCGTTGACGGTGCCCACCAGGGCGTTATCCGCATCACGCACGCCCCAACTCGCGCCGACCGACAGCGAGGAATCGAACGTCCCCTCGATTTCCCCAATGTTGAACGAAATGGCCTGTGCCTGGGCACAGCAGCCCAATGCAACCGCAGCCGCCAGCGCCTGTGGTGTGAAGATGGCGCGCATTGTTGTTTTTGTCATGCGTCTTCCCCGGTGAGTGACAGAAGGCCTCACCCTACTGCCGGGCACCGGGGTCGATAAGCGCACCAAGGAGGTATTCGTGGTGTACCTCTAAAGGATGACCGGCACAGGGTCATCACCCAGAGGACGAGCAGCCGAATCCTGACTGTTGCCGGGGTTGCAACAGTGCATGTCCGTAATTGGTATTTTTCCTACGACACCAAGGGCTTATTCTTGCCTGGCTGTCACGGTAAACCACCGCAGGCACGATGTACCCGCCTGTGCCGTGATGAAAGATTTCAGATGAATTGAGGATTCGGTTCATCGCCCCGCGTTCACTGACGTTGATTTGTAGCTCCTGATCCAACGTCTTACCTTGGCCGCTGCGTTTGCAGCGGCCTTTTTTATGGGCGATGTTTTTTGATGAGTAACGGCTGCCCGTCAGTCCCCCCTGAGCATCCAGAAAAAACTTAGCGCGCCTACATTTTTTTCAGAAAGCGCCTACAGCCAAAGGTAAACACCAAAAGCACTCGAGCCATTAAGTTGAACAACAAGTCGGCGCACGATTTTTATTTTCGTCCGGCTTCAAACTTACTTATTGCGAGTGCAACCATGAAATCCATCAACTACAACCAGTATCGCTCAATCCGAAGCTTCAACAGTCGAATACACTTTCTGATTCTTCACTACACGGCCGCTAACTTTTCAAGTTCTGTCAGTGCCCTGACCGGCCCGTATGTCAGCGCGCACTATCTGATTCCAGATATCACTGACCCCAGTTACCTGAGCGCCGGTCATACCGGGCAGGAAGTTTTCAACCTGGTGGATGAAAACCATCGCGCTTGGCACGCGGGCGTCAGTCAGTGGGGCAACCGCAGCAATTTGAATGACACGTCCATCGGCATTGAAGTCGTCAACCTGGCGACTGACAACAACGGCGAATTCACCTTTCCGCCGTATCACCCCGAGCAGATCGCTGCGATTGAACAACTGGCCCTGAACATCCTCAAGCGCTACCCGGATATCACGCCGACGAAGGTTTTGGGCCACTCCGATGTTTCGATCGGCCGCAAGAGTGACCCGGGGCCGATGTTTCCCTGGCAAGCGCTGTACTTGAAAGGCGTCGGAGCCTGGTTCGATGCAACCACTAGGGACGAGTATCTGCGCCAATACACCACATCGGGCGTACCAGCCCGAAGCGAATTGCTTGGGCTGTTCAAAACCTATGGATACGATGTTTCGGGCGCGTCAACGGAAGGCGGTTTTAAACAGTTGGTGCGGGCATTCCAGATGCATTTTCGCCCGGAAAACTTCGACGGAAAAATGGACGTGCAAACAGCCGCCAATCTGAAGGCACTGGTAGTCAAATACTTTCCCGGCTGATCGGTAACAAACGGCTCCCAGCCGACAAATGCAACAACCGGCAAGGTCAATCAATGTGACCTTGCCGGCAGTATCAGAGCGTATATCTCTGCAAATTCCCCATCATTTCCTTCAACGCTTCGATGTTGTCCTTCGGATGCGCCGCGCCTTCGAAGTCGCAAATCTGCTGCCAGTGCGCCGCCACGTCTTCCGGGGAGAAACCCGTCCGAGGATCGAACCCGGCACCGAGGCTGCGCTCCCAGCGGACCTTGCCCATCCAGCCGCCGCCGACTTCAAACAGTCCGGAGGTTTCCTGGCAGTCCTCGCTGGCCAGGTACACCACCAGCGGGCTGACCAGTTCCGGCTTGAGCTGTTCGAAGACTTGCGGCGGGATCAGGCCTTCGGTCATGCGCGTGCCGCCAGTGGGGGCGATGGCGTTGACCAGGATGTTGTTCTTGCGGCCTTCGATGGCCAGGGTGCGGGTCAGGCCATAGAGACCGAGCTTGGCCATGCCGTAGTTGGACTGGCCGAAGTTGCCATAGATGCCCGAGGTCGACGCGGTGAAAATCACCCGGCCGTAGTTCTGCTCGCGCATGTGCGGCCAGGCGGCGCGGGTGACTTTGTAGGCACCTTCGACGTGGACGCGGTAAACCAGGTCCCAGTCGGCGTCATCCATTTTGTGGAAGGTCTTGTCACGCAGGATCCCGGCATTGTTGACCACTACGTCGACTCGACCGAAGACGTCCAGAGCGTGCTGGACCAGTTTGTCACCGTCAGTGACCGAGTCGTGGTTGGCCTCGGCGATGCCACCAGCCTCGCGAATGTCCGCCACCACGCGGTCGGCGGCCGAGGCGTTGGCGCCCTCACCCTGGGCCGAGCCGCCAAGATCGTTGACCAGCACCCTGGCGCCCTGTTTGGCGAACAGCAGTGCATGCGCCCGTCCCAGGCCGCCACCGGCTCCGGTGATGATCACGACTTTATCTTCGAAGCGCACAGACTCATTCATGGGGGACTCCAGCAGGCCAGGGGACAATGAGTCCGAGTTTCAGGCACTGCGCAGCGGGTCACAATGAACAAGGGGGAGGCTGAATGGTGGGCGATAAGGCTGGGGGATGATGATCGCGTCGGACAGGATGACGCGCCCCCTGTGGCGAGGGAGCTTGCTCCCTCGCCACAGAAGCAGAACAGGTTCAACGCTACGAATCAGGAACACGCCACCTTGCGCGACGGCAAGAGCAGTTGATCGCGAAACGCCAGGTAGTGCTTGAGCACCTCGCAGGGCGCCTCGATCTGTGGGTAGTGGCCAATGTCGGGCAACACCACCGTGTCCGCCTTCGGGATCAGTTCCCGGTAACGCTCGACCATGTGCACGCCGGAGATCGGATCGACCCCGCCGTCGATCACTCGCAGCGGCACTTCACCGCGTTGCATCGCGCTCACCCAGCGGTTGCGCCAGACGCGTCGCTCCGGGATGTAGGCGATCAATTTGTGCATGATCCGTGGCCCGCGCTGGCTTTCGACCAGGCTCCAGAAGTCATCCATCTGGCTTTCACTGGGACGGGTTTGCGGACCGAAAATCTGCCGGAAGCTTCTCACCAGGCCATCACGGCTGAAGGCACGGCCAATGATCCAGCCCAAAGGGCTGAGCAAGAGTTTTTGCATCAATACCGGGCGATGGGTTTCCGGAAACAACCCGCCATTGAGAAACACGCAACTGGCCAGCTCCACCCGCGACTCGTAATGCCGGGCCAGCAGTTCCTGGGCCACGCTGTCGCCGTAATCGTGGGCAAACAGGTGCACCGGCTGTTCGACATTCAGGTGTTCAAGCAGTGCCTGTTGCAGATCCGCTTGCTCCAGCAGGCTGTATTCGTGATTCGCAGGTTTAGCTGAATCGCCGAAGCCCAGCATGTCGCAAGCGATCACGCGAAACCGCTGGGTCAAAGGCTGCCACAGGTAATGCCAGTCCCAACTGGCGGACGGAAAGCCGTGAATGAGCAACAGTGGCTCACCCTGCCCTGCTGTCCAGTAACGGATGCTCTGGTCACGAAAGATGAACGTCTGGCTGCGCTTGCGCCAGACACACAGAGGGATCTCGGCGAGTTCCATCAGAGTTTATAGCCCGGGTCCAGTTTATCGAGTTTGCGCAGCAGCGCCGGCCACGCCAGCGCTCCGCCCATGCCTTGAGCACTTCTGGTGACACCCGCGATCATGGCTTTGGCGCCGGCCAGAATCCGCGGTTCGATGGCGATCAGTTCAGCGGCACCGTTTTGCGCCATGACCTGAATGTCGCAGGCACGCTGAAAGGTGAACATCATCAGGAACGTATCGGCGATGGTGCTGCCGCAGGTCAGCAGACCGTGGTTATGCAGCATCAGGAAATTGTTTTCACCGAGGTCGGCCTGCAGCCGCACTTTCTCTTCATGGTTGAGCGCCACGCCTTCGTAGGCGTGGTAGGCCAGGCTGGAAAGCACGAACAACGACTGTTGGCTGATCGGCAAAACGCCCTGCTTCTGTGCCGACACCGCCACCCCTGAAGCGGTGTGGGTGTGGAGCACGCAGACGACATCGTGACGAACTTCATGCACGGCGCTGTGGATGGTGTATCCCGCCGGATTGATCTCGTAAGGACTGTCCATCAGCTTGTTGCCGGCCTGATCCACCTTGACCAGGCTCGACGCGGTAATTTCATGAAACATCAACCCGAACGGGTTGATCAGGAAATCTTCGGTGCCAGGCACCTTGGCGGAGATATGGGTGAAGATCAGGTCATCCCAGCCGTGTTGAGCGACCAGGCGATAACAAGCCGCCAGGTCGACGCGGGTCTGCCACTCGGCAGCACTGACCTGGTGTTTGACTCTGTGTGGCGATTGGACAGGAGCGACAGTCACGGCAAGGAACCTCGGTGTTTTTATGATGGAGTGTTTCCTATGTTTACCGAGTCTAGTCACCCCTTGAGGTTCGTGTACTTGCATTCGCAGCCAGCTTTGTGGCCCTGCGAGTCAGTCGCCCAGCCACCCTGGATCCATGTCAAACGACCGGCGCCAGCGATGGTCTGACAGGCAGTTTTTTACCGTACTGTCAGAACCCTGACTGGCAAGGATGCCGGGGCAACGATCAGGCGCGCAGTGCGTTGATCAGGTCCGCCAGCCAGGGCTCGGCGTCCGTCTCGGGGGTCACGCTCTCGCTGGCATCCAGCCGCAGCATTGGCAGTACTTCGCGAATGCCCAGCTCTCCGAACAATTCGCGCATCTGCTCGCCGCCGCCACAAAAAGTATCGCCATAACTCGCATCACCCAATCCGATCACCGCGCCCGGCAAACCGCGCCAGGCCGCTGGCAACTGGTCGCGAATGGTCGAATACAGCGGTTGCAGGTTGTCCGGCAGCTCACCCATGCCGGTGGTCGAGGTCACCGCCAGAAAGGCTTCGGGGCCGAACGCCTGGAGATCGGCGAGGGTCGCACGCGGGTTGTGAAAGGTTTCGAAACCGGCGGCTTTCAACAGGCTGGCGGCGTGGCGGGCAACTTCTTCGGCCGTGCCGTACACCGAGCCGGAAATGATGGCGACTTTCATCAATCTGATCCTGAATCCGAGTAAAAGACCCGGATATTAACAGCACGGTCGTGATTGTTCTTTTAGAATGCAATCGACAATCAATCAGGAAAGGATCCTCCGATGATTAATGCGCAACTGCTGCAAATGGCTATCAACACCTCCAACGACGGTATCGTGATTGCGGAAAAGGAAGGCGATCAGGACAAAATCCTCATTTACGTCAACCCCGCGTTCGAACGCCTGACGGGGTACTCCAGCGAAGAAATCCTCTATCAGGATTGCCGCTTCCTGCAGTCGGGAGACCGCGACCAGGAAGCCCTGCCGTTGATTCGCGACGCCTTGAACCGTGAAGGATCCTGCCGGGAAATACTGCGCAACTACCGCAAGGACGGCACACCGTTCTGGAACGAGCTGTCCCTTTCAACGGTGAAAAATCCAGCGGACGGGCAAACCTACTTTGTCGGCGTGCAGAAAGATGTCACCGCGCAGGTCAAGACACAACAGCGCGTGACACAGCTTGAAGCGCAGTTGGCTGAACTCCAGGCCGAACTGACGGCGCTCAAGGCGACGAACGGCAAAAACCAAATCAAGAATTAATGGTCAGTAACTACAATCACCGCTGACTTTGTAACTATATCTTTTGAGCTGGCCATGCAACGCGACGCACTCCTGACCCAGGATGAGCTGGATTTCATCCAGAGCATGCAACACAACCCGCAACTCAATGTGCGGGACGCGACGTCGAGCCTGCTCGTCAACGGGGGATCGCAAATTCGTGACCTGCTCACCCGCCTGGCGGCCCATGAGCAGGTGACCATTCAAGCCACCTTCGAAAACCAGCAAATGACCTTCCCCCTGCACCTGGTGGAAGACGAGTTCCATGCGCTACACCTGCGCCTCGGCGTGCCGAGCATCTATGAAGACGGACCGATGGTCCGGCCTTGGCGCCTGGTACTGGACGAACCGGTAGCACTGGAAAACGCCAAGGGTCAAACAGGCACCCTCTGGGTGCACGAAGTGTCGTGCAAAGGGGTTTTGCTGGAGGTTCGCAACAAGACCAAGCCGCCGAAGCATTTCGCCTTGTGGTTCAGCCCGTCAGGCTATGAGCGGATTGCCTTGCGTGGCACTTTCGAGAAAGAAAACGAACAGGGCTTCTATGCCTATCAACTGAGCCAGAGCGATACGGACGAAACCGAGCGCCTGCGCCAGTTCATCCTGCAACAACATCGGTTGACTCATCCCGCGCTGCACCTCTGAACCTCAAGTATCCAGACTACCCGCCAGGAACTGCTTCAGACGCTGGCTCATGACCTCCCCTTCATTGCCCAGGCATCCGATCGATGACCCGGCCAGGCTCTCCTGTACCAGATCGCAAGCATCACCGGCCAACAACAATCGGCACTCCAGACTCATGGCCAGGCGATTCAAGCGCCGCGGCAACTCGGGAGCCGGCACATGATTGGAAAACAACACCAGCGCCAAGGGCTTGACCCTTTCACACGTCAGCACCAGCTCATCGAACGGCTGACCAATGTTCAGCACGCGAACGGCCGCTGGCCCGGCACTCAGAAACAGGGCAGCGACCAACAGTTCCAGCTCGCGGCAATGGCCAACCAAGGCACAGATGACCACCCGAGGCGGCTGTTTGTCTCGCAGCAACAACAGACGCTGCACCACCCGGGAACGCAAAAATCCATCCAGGAACAGCCACTCGCTGGTCCCGCCGAACTGGTCCTGTCGTTGCAACAATTGCTTCCAGACAGGGATCAGAATGTCCTGAAACACCACCGGCAGGGCGTGACTGGAAAAGATTTGCCCGTAGACCTGCTCCAGCCGAATGTCGTCAAACCCGTTGACCGCAGCAAGAACCTGCTGCTGCCACTGTGCATAATCGGCTTCCACGAGGTTGTTGGGGATAATGTGCGACAACGCCTGGAGCGGCTGGGTTTTGGCCAGGATCCTGCCGATCTTGCTGACGACTACACCGCGCTCGACCCAGCCGAGGACGTCGCGAACCCGTTCGATATCGGTCAGCGAATACAGGCGATGCCCACTTTCGGTGCGCATTGGAACAATCAGGCCATAACGTCGCTCCCAGGCTCGAAGCGTGACCGGATTGACGCCTGTCAGGCGCGCCACCTCGCGAATCGGATAGAGCTGTTCCTGTTCAAGGGAGACAGCCCGCGGTACACCTGAAACTACGTCAGTGAGGACAGGCATCTAGGATTGTATGTCCATGTGCAGGTGGGATCCCATTTAACTCCTCTGCCCCACAACGATTCAAGTTCATAATCGAAAAAAATCGCTCAAAGACGAAACCGGCAGAATGAGGAATAATCCTTGCTTGTTTCAAGCCGCAGCCCACTACCCCGGCGCTGCGCCTGGCGAAGTTCCTATCCGGAGCGACGCAAATGTCTACGGAGATGCACAATGTCTACCCCTCCCGTCACGCTGATGGTTGCGCGCCGCGTTGCCAATGGACGTTATCAAGACCTGATCGCCTGGCTGCGCGAAGGCGAACAACTGGCCACCGACTTTCCTGGCTACCTTGGCTCCGGAGTACTCGCACCGCCGCCCGGTGATGACGAATGCCAGATTATCTTCCGCTTCGCCGACGAGCAGACCCTGCATGCCTGGGAGTATTCCGCTTCGCGCAGCGCCTGGCTCGGACGCGGCAGCGAGTTGTTCGCCCACCCGACAGAACATCGGGTCAGCGGCATCGAGGGCTGGTTCGGTGCCGTCGGTCAACGCCCGCCGCGCTGGAAACAGGCCGTGGCAATCTGGTTGGCGTTCTTTCCGGTTTCCCTGCTGTTCAACTTTGCGCTGGGGTCGCTGCTGAGTGAGATGGCGCTGCTGCTCCGCATGTTCATCAGCACCCTGTGCCTGACGCCGTTGATGGTGTATTTCTTCATTCCACTGTCGACCCGTTTGCTGGCCAATTGGCTGAACAGCACGCCCGTACGCCGCTTGCCCGCCGCCCCCTCCACCCAAAACCACTGATATTGCGCACAATAGGTAGAGCGCTCCCGTCGCTGGTATAGTTTTGTTCTCACCGCGACGCGAGCCGTTCATGACTTTTTCTGCAGCCCCCATCCTCATTACCGGAGCCGGCCAGCGTGTCGGCCTGCATTGCGCCCGGCGACTGCTGGAAGATGGCCAGCGCGTGATTTTCAGCTACCGCAGCGAACGACCCGGCGTACAAGCGCTGCGCGATCTGGGGGCCACGGCGGTGTTCGCGGACTTCGCCAGCGAGGCCGGGATCCTCGCCTTCATCAGCGAACTGAAAACCCACACCGACTGTTTACGGGCGATTGTCCACAACGCCTCCGAATGGCTGGCCGAAACGCCGGACACCGACGCTGCAGCGTTCACCCGCATGTTCAGCGTGCACATGCTGGCGCCCTACCTGATCAACCTGCATTGCGCCGACCTGCTGCAACGCTCAAGCCCCGCAGACATCGTGCACATCAGCGATGACGTGACCCGCAAGGGCAGTAGCAGGCACATCGGCTATTGCGCCAGCAAAGCCGGGCTCGACAGCCTGACCCTGTCCTTCGCCGCCAGGTACGCGCCGGCCATCAAGGTCAACGGGATCGCGCCAGCCCTGCTACTGTTCAACCCTGAGGACGACGCGGCCTACCGCGCCAAGGTGCTGGCCAAGTCCGCGCTGGGCATCGAACCCGGCTGTGAAGTGATCTACCAGAGCCTGCGCTATCTGCTCGACAACCCTTATGTCACCGGCACCACCCTGACCGTCAACGGCGGAAGGCACATCAAATAAGTGTCCCGCGAGGATTTTCCATGACGTTATCGCTGCCCCAGAATTATCGAGAGATCCTCATCGGTCTCGGTGAAAACCCCAACCGCGAAGGTTTGCTCGATACGCCGATGCGCGCGGCCAAAGCCATGCAGTACCTTTGCCATGGTTACGAGCAAAGTGTCGAAGAGATCGTCAATGGCGCGCTGTTCGCCTCCGACAACGATGAAATGGTCATCGTCGACAACATCGAGCTGTACTCGCTTTGCGAACACCACATGCTGCCCTTCATCGGCAAGGCGCATGTGGCTTATATTCCAACCGGCAAAGTGCTGGGCCTGTCGAAGATCGCACGGCTGGTGGACATGTTCGCCCGGCGCCTGCAAATCCAGGAAAACCTCACCCGGCAAATCGCCGACGCCGTGCAACAGGTGACCGGCGCGGCAGGCGTCGCGGTGGTCATCGAGGCACAGCACATGTGCATGATGATGCGCGGCGTCGAGAAACAGAATTCGACCATGAACACCTCGGTGATGCTCGGCGCCTTCCGCGAATCGAGCAACACCCGCCAGGAGTTCCTGCAATTGATTGGACGGAGCAAGTAGCAATGCCACAACTTCAGCCAGGCATGGCACGCATCCGGGTCAAAGACCTGTGCCTGCGTACCTTCATCGGCATCAACGAGGATGAAATCCTCAACAAGCAGGATGTGCTGATCAACCTCACCATCCTGTACGCAGCCCAGGAAGCGGTGCGGGACAACGACATCGATCACGCGCTGAACTACCGGACCATTACCAAGGCGATCATTGCCCATGTGGAAGGCAACCGCTTTGCGCTGCTCGAACGCCTGACCCAGGAAATTCTCGACCTGGTGATGGCTAACGCATCGGTGCTCTACGCCGAGGTCGAGGTCGACAAGCCCCACGCGCTGCGATTTGCCGAGTCGGTGTCGATTACGCTGGCAGCGAGCCGCTAGCTTCAAGCCACAAGCGCCAGGCTGTAAACTTGCAGCCACCGCCATCCAACTTGCAGCTTCAAGCGTGCCGCTTGAAGCTGTCTCGCAGAGACCGCCATGACCGATCAACAACGCCTGGAACTCGAAGCCGCCGCCTTTCGCCGGCTGGTGGCCCACCTCGACAGCCGTAAGGATGTGCAAAACATCGACCTGATGAACCTCTCGGGCTTCTGCCGCAACTGCCTGTCCAAGTGGTACAAGGCGGCGGCTGACGAACGCCAGATCGAGGTCAGCCTCGATGAAGCCCGCGAAGTGGTTTACGGCATGCCGTACGCCGAGTGGAAAGCCCAATTTCAGCAAGAAGCCAACGCCGAACAACAGGCGGCGTTCGCCAAAGGAAAACCCAATGAGTGATTTGAACACCCTGCGCGCCAGCCTCAACAGCGGCGAACACGCCTTCGCCGATACTCTGGCGTTCATTGCTGCCGGTTACGACTACCAGCCTCAGGCTTTCAACAATGGTGGCGTGGAAAACGCGGCCGGGCAGAACGAAGGCTCGTGCAAGACCCTGGGTCTGGCGTTGCTCGAAGGCTTGAGCGATGAAGAAGCCCTGCTGGCTTTCGGCGAGCATTACCGTTCGGTTGTTGCCACGCCGGAAGGCAGCGATCACGGCAACATCCGCGCGTTGATGGCCCATGGTCTGGCTGGCGTGAAATTCACCCAACAGCCACTGACCCGCCGCTGATTCAAATTGTAGGAGCGAGCCTGCTCGCGATGAACCTGAGAGCGCTGCGGGGCATCAGGCACCCAGTGTTATCGTTCACGACCATCGCGAGCAGGCTCGCTCCTACAGACGATCGACAGCACATCCCGACTTTTAAGATTGACCCGGCCACTTTATTTCGTTTGCCCCCTACCACCGCTCACGGCTTAGATAAAAAGAAGTCCTCCTTCTTCCGAGCCGGTCATTCATGCGCAGCGAAACCATCAGCCAGTCGATCAACATCGTTCACCCTGTCACGCTCAGCCACGGCAAAAACGCCGAGGTCTGGGACACCGATGGCAAACGCTACATCGACTTTGTCGGCGGCATCGGCGTGTTGAACCTCGGCCATTGCCATCCGCGTATCGTCGAAGCCATCCGCGAACAAGCCACCCGACTGACCCATTACGCGTTCAATGCAGCGCCCCATGCGCCTTACCTCGAACTGATGGATCGCCTCAGTGCGTTCATGCCGGTGGGTTACCCGGTCAGCGGCATGCTTACCAACAGCGGCGCGGAAGCGGCGGAAAACGCCCTGAAGATCGTCCGTGGCGCCACCGGCCGTAGCGCAGTCATCGCCTTCGACGGCGCGTTTCACGGCCGCACACTGGCCACCCTCAACCTCAATGGCAAAGTCGCGCCCTACAAACAGAAAGTCGGCGTGCTGCCGGGCCCGGTGTATCACCTGCCCTTCCCCAGCCAGGATAACGGCGTCAGCTGCAGCGAAGCCCTTAAAGCCATGGAGCGCCTGTTCAGCGTTGAGATCGATGTCGAAGACGTCGCCTGCTTTATCGTCGAACCGGTGCAGGGCGAAGCGGGCTTCCTGGCCATGGACGTCGAATTCGCCCAGGCGCTGCGCAAGTTCTGCGACGACAAGGGCATTGTGCTGATCGCCGATGAAATCCAGTCCGGCTTCGGTCGTACCGGCCAACGCTTTGCATTTTCGCGACTGGGTATCGAGCCTGACTTGATCCTGCTCGGCAAAAGCATCGCCGGCGGCGTGCCGCTGGGAGCGGTGGTCGGGCGCAAGTCGCTGCTGGACAACTTGCCCAAGGGCGGACTCGGTGGCACTTACTCCGGCAACCCCATAGCCTGCGCTGCGGCATTGGCAACCCTGGACGAAATGACCGATGCCAACCTGCATGCCTGGGGCACACAGCAGGAAGAAGCGATTGTCGGCCGCCATGCAACCTGGCGCGCGAACAACCTGACGCCGTACCTGGGACGCCTGACCGGCGTCGGCGCCATGCGTGGCATCGAGTTGATCAACGCCGATGGCTCGCCCGCACCGGCCCAATTGACCCAACTGCTGGCCCTGGCGCGGGACGCGGGCCTGCTGTTGATGCCCAGCGGCAAATCGCGGAACATCATTCGCTTGCTGGCCCCGTTGACCATCGAGGCAACGGTGCTGGAGGAAGGGCTCGACATCCTTGAGGCGTGCCTGGCCAAACTGGCCTAAGCATATCTCCCCTGTAGGAGCGCATTTGTGTTGCCCATAAAAAACCGGCCGAAGCCGGTTTTTTCATTTCAACGAAAGCAGAATCAAGCGTTCTGCAGATTGTCGAGGTAACGCTCGGCATCCAGTGCCGCCATGCAACCGGCGCCAGCGGAGGTGATGGCCTGACGGTACACGTGGTCAGCCACGTCACCGGCGGCGAAGATGCCTTCGAGGCTGGTGGCGGTGGCGTTGCCGTCACGGCCGCCCTGCACAACAAGGTAGCCGTCTTTCAGGGTCAACTGGCCTTCGAACAGCGAAGTGTTTGGCGTGTGGCCGATGGCGATGAACACGCCGTCGACTTTCACTTCGTCGAAGCTGCCGTCGTTGTTCTTCAGGCGCGCACCGGTCACACCCATGTTGTCGCCCAGCACTTCGTCCAGGGTCGCGTTCAGCTTCAGCTCGATCTTGCCTTCGGCAACACGGGCATTCAGCTTGTCGATCAGGATCTTCTCGGCGCGGAAAGTTTCGCGACGGTGGATCAGGGTCACCTTGCTGGCGATGTTGGCCAGGTACAGGGCCTCTTCAACAGCGGTGTTGCCGCCGCCGACCACAGCCACAGGTTTGTTGCGGTAGAAGAAACCGTCGCAGGTCGCGCAGGCCGAAACGCCCTTGCCCATGAACGTTTCTTCCGATGGCAGGCCCAGGTAACGAGCGCTGGCGCCGGTGGCGATGATCAGGGCGTCGCAGGTGTAAGTCGCGCTGTCGCCGGTCAGGGTGTACGGCTTGGCGGCGAAGTCCACGGCATTGATGTGATCGAAAACGATCTCGGTTTCGAAACGCTCGGCGTGCTCGCGCATCCGCTCCATCAGCGCCGGGCCGGTCAGGCCGTGGACGTCGCCCGGCCAGTTGTCGACTTCGGTGGTGGTGGTCAGTTGACCGCCAGCCTGCATGCCGGTGATCAGCAGTGGCTTGAGGTTGGCACGGGCGGCATAGACCGCGGCGCTGTAACCGGCAGGGCCGGAACCGAGAATAATCACTCGCGAATGACGGACTTCAGACATGACCTGCTCCTGTTGACCGGCCCGGAACACCTGGCGCGGAACGCCGGATTGCCGGCTGGAATAAAAAAGAACGGTTGAAAGCACTTGGGGAAGGCTTGAACCCGACCGTCCTGTAAAAAGATTGGGTGCAGCGTATCGAGGGGGCGAAGATTAAGGAAATACGGATTAACAATCCAGCTCATAGGTGGTCTCTATGCCATCTGACCGACGATATCGACGTCTTTGTTACAGTGAATGTCGATACCACTGCCGCGCTTTCGCACATGAAGCAAAGCCGGTAAGGTCGGCGCGTTTTCCCTTTGCTCGGAGCACATCATGCCTGCCCCCGTTCTGTCCGGCCCGCAATACCTGCGCGAAGGCCTCAAGCTGGTGCTGAGCCCCAGCCTGCGTTTGTTCGTGTTGTTGCCGCTGGCGATCAACCTGGTGCTGTTCGTCGGATTGATCTACCTGGCCGGCCATCAATTCAGCTTGTGGGTCGATACGCTGATGCCGTCCCTGCCCGACTGGCTGAGTTTTCTCAGCTACATCCTCTGGCCGCTGTTCGTGGTGCTCGTCGTGCTGATGGTGTTCTTCACCTTCACCATGCTCGCCAACGTCATTGCCGCGCCATTCAACGGCTTCCTGGCGGAGAAAGTCGAGGTGGTGGTGCGCGGCACCGACGACTTCCCGACCTTCAGCTGGGGCGAACTGATTGCGATGATCCCGCGCACCCTGGCCCGGGAAATGCGCAAGCTCGGCTACTTCCTGCCCCGGGCTATCGGGCTGTTCATCCTCTCGTTCATCCCGGTGGTGAACATCATCGCCGCGCCGCTGTGGTTGTTGTTCGGGGTGTGGATGATGGCGATCCAGTACATCGACTACCCGGCGGACAACCACAAACTGGGCTGGAACGAAATGCTCGCCTGGCTGCGACAGAAGCGCTGGCAAAGCATGAGCTTCGGCGGCATCGTCTACCTGGTGCTGCTGATCCCGGTGGTCAACATCCTGATGATGCCGGCCGCCGTGGCCGGGGCAACGCTGTTCTGGGTGCGTGAGCGCGGCGCGGAAAACCTGGTGGCGCAGCGCTGAGCCATCAGCTCCGGTACCGCAGTCACAAATCCATCATCCAGACGTCACACTGACGACATGCCCCCAGCCGACACTGGGGTCATGACGACAGCTCTGCATATCACCCTGATCACCGAAACCTTCCCTCCGGAAATCAACGGCGTGGCCAATACCCTGGGGCACTTGTGCGACGGTTTGCGCGCACGCGGGCATCAGGTGGAACTGGTGCGACCGCGTCAGGGCTGCGACCAACAGCTGGGCAGCGACGATGAACTGCTGCTATGCCGCGGCTGGCCGCTACCGGGTTATCCCGGCCTGCAATGGGGTCAGTCGTCGATGCACAAGCTGCTGCGGCGCTGGACGCGTCATCGCCCGGATGTGCTCTACATCGCCACCGAGGGCCCGCTGGGCCTCTCTGCATTGCGTGCGGCACGGCGACTGGGGATTTCCGTGGTCAGCGGTTTTCACACCAATTTCCAGCAATACTCCAACCAGTACGGGCTTGGTTTGCTCACGCGCCTGCTGACTCACTACCTGCGCTGGTTCCACAACCGCTCGACCATGACCCTGGTGCCCAGCGTCAGTCAGCGCATGGAACTGGAGCGGCGTCATTTCGAACGACTGGCGTTGCTGTCCCGAGGGGTCGACAGCGAATTGTTTCACCCGGCCAAACGCTTGAATGCCCTGCGCGAGCAATGGGGACTGGCCGAGGCAGACATCGCCGTCATTCATGTCGGACGCCTGGCCCCGGAAAAAAACCTCGGCCTGCTCAAGCGTACCTTCAATACCCTCAAGGCGAGTTATCCCCAGCGCATCCTGAAACTGATCGTTGTCGGCGATGGCCCGCAGCGCCAGGAACTGGAAAACGAAATCCCCGAGGCGATTTTCTGTGGTACCCAACGGGGTGAAGCCCTGGCGTGTCACTACGCTTCGGGCGACGTGTTTTTGTTTCCGAGCCTGACCGAAACCTTTGGCAATGTAGTGCTTGAAGCACTTGCCTCGGGGCTCGGCGTGGTGGCCTACGACCAGGCGGCAGCCGCCCAGCATATTCGTCATGGCTACAACGGTGTGTTGGCGATGCCGGGGGATGAAGAAGCGTTCTGCGATGCAGCGGCATGGTTGCTGGAGGAAAGGGAAGCCTTGCGCAATGTGCGGCTCAATGCGCGCCAGCATGCCAGTCGCCAGGGTTGGGCGACGATCATCGAGCAGTTCGAGGGACAGTTGCGCGGGGCGTGTGCCGGGGAGATGGTGGTGCCGAATGCACCGACTGTTCCCTGAATCTTCGGTGATTTGAAGTCCGCCATCGCGGGCAAGCCCGCTCCCACAGTGTTCTTGGTTTACACATAATTTGTGATCGCCGCAGAACCTGTGGGAGCGAGCTTGCTCGCGATAGCGTCAGTCCAGACGCCGCTTAAACCAGCGTCATCAACGCCTCACGGCTGAACGGCAGAATGTCCTCTTCACGGCCGTCGCGCACTTTCTGTGCCCAGTCCGGGTCCACCAGCAACGCACGACCGACCGCCACCAGGTCGAACTCATCGTTGTTCAGGCGCTCCAGCAGTTTTTCCAGACTGGCCGGTTGCGCAACCTTGTCGGTGTTGACCATGAACTGCAGGAACTCGCCATCCAGGCCGACGCTGCCTACGGTGATGGTCGGCTTGCCGGTGAGTTGACGGGTCCAGCCGGCCAGATTCAACTCGGAACCGTCGAACTCCGGCTCCCAGAAACGGCGGGTCGAGCAGTGGAAAATATCCACGCCCGCATCCGCCAGCGGCTTGAGAAACTCGCCCAAGGCTTCCGGGGTTTGCACCAGGCGTGCGGTGTAGTCCTGCTGCTTCCACTGGGAGAAACGGAAGATGATCGGGAAACCTTCACCGACTGCGGCACGCACGGCCTGAATCAATTCAATGGCGAAGCGCGAACGGTTGGCCAGGCTGCCGCCGTACTCGTCGGTACGCTGGTTGCTGCCTTCCCAGAAGAACTGGTCGATCAAGTAACCGTGGGCACCGTGGATTTCCACGCCGTCCATGCCGATGCTCTGGGCATCCTTGGCGGCCTGGGCGAACGCGGCGATCACGTCCTGGATGTCTTGCTTGGTCATGCCGTGCACCACGACCTGACCTTCCTTCACTTTTTCCGACGTTCCATAACCCGGCACGCTGGCGTCCGGCTCGGTGCCGATACGACGTACGCTGCCCACATGCCACAACTGTGGAACGATCTTGCCGCCTTCGGCGTGAACGGCATCGACGACTTTCTTCCAGCCGGCCAGGGCCGCTTCACCGTAGAAATGCGGAACGTTCGGGTAGCCGTTGGACGCCTTGTGACCGACGGTGGTGCCTTCGGTGACGATCAGGCCGACGCCCGCTGCGGCGCGGCGACGGTAGTATTCGATCACTTTGGAATCAGGCACGCCGCCCGGGGAAAAGGAGCGGGTCATCGGCGCCATGACGACGCGGGTCGGCAGTTGGAGGGTGCCGAGGTGGAACGGTTTGAACAGGGCTTTGACGGGCATGGGACGCTCCACGGAAGAATGACTTTATGACGGCGATAATATGGAGAGTCCAACGCATTGAACAGCATTATTGATTGCAGTGATTAAGGATCAAAAGATAGGGAATATTGTAGGAGCGAGCTCGCTCGCGATGGACTGGAGAACGCCGCGCCGTATCAGGCTTGCAGCGTTATCGTTGACGACCATCGCGAGCAAGCTCGCTCCTACAGGGGGGGGATCAGCTCAGCGCTTTTTCGATCGCATGAACGATGGTCGGATCATCCGGCGCCGTTCGCGGCGAGAACCGCGCCAGCACGCGGCCGTCCTTGCCCAGCAGGAACTTCTCGAAGTTCCAGGTGATGTCGCCGGGAAATTCCGCACCCTCGCCCGCCAGCAAGCGGTACAACTGATGACGGTCATGCCCGTTGACTTCCAGCTTGCTGGACAACGGGAAGGTCACGCCATAGTTGAGGCTGCAGAAATCCTTGATCTGCTGCTCGGTCCCCGGTTCCTGCCCGGCAAACTGGTTGCACGGCAAGCCCAACACGCTGAAGCCTTTGGCCTTGTATTGCTGGTAGAGGTTTTCCAGCGCCGCGTACTGCGGGGTCAAGCCGCATTTGGAGGCGACGTTGACCACCAGCACGACTTGGCCTTTGAAAGGCGCCAGAGGTAGCTCCTGACCATCCAGGGCTGTCAATTTAAGGTCGTGAAAAGCACTCATGGCGTACTCCAGATTCCCGTGTTCTTCTTGAAACAGTCACTTTGCGGTGTCGTCAGAGACAGCCGCATACTAAAAAGGCGCCCACAAGGCGCCTCTCCAGTTATCTGAGCTTAGCGCAGAAATCAGTGGTGATGGCCACCTTCGCCATGGACGTGGCCATGAGCGATTTCTTCCTGGCTGGCATCACGGATGGCAACGATCTTGACCTGGAAATTCAGGCGCTGACCGGCCAACGGGTGGTTGCCGTCAACGGTGACGTCGTCGCCGTCCAGATCACGGATGGTCACGATCTGCATCTGGCCGTCCGGTGCGGAAGCGTGGAACTGCATGCCCACTTCCAGCTCATCGACGCCTTCGAACATGCTGCGGCTCAGGGTGCTGACCAGTTCGGCAGCGTACTCGCCGTAAGCGTCTTCCGGTTCAACGGCTACGGTCAGTTCGTCGCCGACCGCTTTGCCTTCCAGAGCCTTTTCCAGGCCCGGGATGATGTTGCCTGCGCCTTGCAGGTAGACCAGCGGCGCGCCGCCGGCGGAGCTGTCGATGACCTCACCAGCGTCGTTGGTCAGGGTATAGTCGATGGAGACAGCCTTATTGGCGGCGATCAGCATGGGGCGAGACCTTTTGCATAAGAAGATTGAAAGGCCAAGTTTAGCGAAGCAATCGTCCGAAAGCGAACACAACACGGACAGACGGGACTCGACGATCACAGGCTTCCACCAGGACGAGGACGGACACTGGGTGGCCGAGCTTTCCTGCGGCCACACCCAACACCTGCGGCACCAGCCACCATGGCAATCGCGCGCCTGGGTCATGGACCCTGCGCAGCGCCAGGAAAAAATAGGCCAACCCTTTGATTGTGGTTGGTGCGCACAAGGCTCGGTTAGCGATAACCTTGGCGACTGAATTTCGGTAGATCGCCAGTTATAGGCGTTCACCTTTGCCATGCACCTCCAGAGAATCCGCATGCAAACTTTTTTTATCGCGCCCACCGATTTTGGTGTGGGTCTGACCTCCATCAGCCTCGGGCTGGTGCGTACTCTTGAGCGCGCCGGCCTCAAGGTCGGCTTTTTCAAACCGATTGCCCAGCCGCATCCGGGCGACACGGGCCCGGAACGTTCCACCGAACTGGTGGCGCGTACCCACGGCTTGAAACCACCCCAGCCCTTGGGCCTGGCCCATGTCGAGCGCATGCTCGGCGACGGTCAGCTCGATGAGTTGCTCGAAGAAATCATCGTCCTTTATCAGCAGGCGGCCATCGGCAAGGACGTGCTGATCGTCGAAGGCATGGTGCCGACCCGCAGCGCCAGTTATGCCGCGCGGGTCAACCTGCATCTGGCCAAGAGCCTCGACGCCGAGGTGATCCTGGTCTCGGCACCGGAAAACGAAGTGCTGACCGAGCTCTCCGGTCGCGTCGAGTTGCAGGCGCAATTGTTCGGCGGCCCGAAAGACCCGAAAGTCCTTGGTGTGATCCTCAACAAGGTCAAGACCGAGGAAAGCATGGAGGCCTTCGCCACGCGCCTGAAGGAACATTCGCCGTTGCTGCGCAGTGGGGATTTCCGTCTGCTCGGCTGCATTCCGTTCCAGCCGGAACTGAACGCCCCGCGCACCCGCGACGTCGCCGACCTGATGGGCGCGCAAGTGCTCAACGCCGGTGATTACGAAACCCGGCGCATGACCAAGATCATCATTTGCGCCCGCACCATGCGCAACACCGTGGAGTTGCTCAAGCCCGGCGTGCTGGTGGTAACCCCCGGCGACCGCGATGACATCATCCTCGCCGTCAGCCTCGCGGCCTTGAACGGCGTACCGCTGGCCGGCCTGCTGCTGACCAGCGACACCCTGCCCGACCCACGCATCATGGACCTGTGCCGCGGCGCCCTGCAGGCCGGGTTGCCGGTGCTGTCGGTGAGTACCGGCTCCTACGACACCGCCAACCTGCTCAATGGCCTGAACAAGGAAATTCCCATCGATGACCGCGAGCGCGCCGAAATCATCACCGATTTCATCGCCAGCCACCTCGATGCCAACTGGTTGCATCAGCGTTGCGGTACGCCGCGGGAGATGCGCCTGTCGCCAGCAGTTTTCCGCTATCAATTGATCCAGCGCGCCCAGGCGGCCAACAAGCGCATCGTGTTGCCCGAAGGCAGCGAGCCGTTTACCGTACAGGCTGCCGCGATCTGCCAGGCCCGTGGCATCGCTCGCTGTGTGTTGCTGGCCAAGCCCGAAGACGTGCAGGCCGTCGCCCGCGCCCAGGGCATCGAACTGCCGCCAGGCCTGGAAATCATTGATCCGGACTTGATCCGCGAACGTTATGTCGAGCCAATGGTCGCGCTGCGCAAAAGCAAAAGCCTCAACGCGCCGATGGCCGAGCAACAACTGGAAGACACTGTGGTGATCGGCACCATGATGCTGGCCCTGGATGAAGTCGACGGCCTCGTGTCGGGCGTGATCAACACCACCGCCAACACCATCCGCCCGGCCCTGCAACTGATTAAAACCGCGCCTGGCTGCACCCTGGTGTCGTCGGTGTTCTTCATGCTGTTTCCGGAAGAGGTGCTGGTTTATGGCGACTGCGTGATGAACCCGCACCCAAGTGCCAGCGAACTGGCCGAGATCGCCCTGCAAAGCGCTGACTCGGCCGCCGCCTTCGGCATCACGCCACGGGTAGCGATGATCAGCTACTCCAGCGGTGAATCCGCCAGCGGCGAAGAAGTCGAGAAGGTCCGCGAGGCGACCCTGCTCGCCCACGAACAACAGCACTCGCTGCTGATCGACGGCCCCTTGCAATACGACGCCGCCGCCAACGAAGACGTCGCCCGGCAACTGGCGCCGAACAGTCAGGTCGCCGGTCGCGCCACGGTATTCGTGTTTCCCGACCTGAACACCGGCAACACCACGCACAAAGCCGTGCAGCGCAGCGCCGACTGCGTCAGCCTCGGGCCAATGCTGCAAGGCCTGCGCAAACCGGTGAACGATTTGCCGCGCGGCGCGCAGGTCGATGACATCGTCTACACAATCGCGTTGACCGCGATCCAGGCAGCCAACCGACCTATGGATGTGTAAATGCTGGATTTTCTACCTGCTGCGTTGCGGGGCGTGATCGCCTCGCTGCTGTTGGCGCTGAACACGATTTTGCTCTGCTCGTTTCTGTTCTGCGTGGCGTTGGTCAAGGTATTGCCGTTCGCCTTCACCCAGCGCCTCGCGGGCTGGCTGATGAGCCATACCCACGAAGCCTGGATCAGCATCAACAAAGGCTGGATGAATCTGGTGCGCCGCACGCGCTGGCACATCAGCGGCCTGCAAGGCCTCGACTATCAGCACTCGTACCTGATCACCAGCAACCACCAGAGCTGGGTCGACATTCTGGTGCTGCAATACGTGCTCAACCGGCGCATTCAGCCGCTGAAATTCTTTCTCAAGCAGGCGCTGATCTGGGTCCCGGTGATCGGCCTGGCCTGGTGGGCGCTGGGCTTTCCGTTCATGAAGCGCTACTCCAAGGCTTATCTGGAGAAGCATCCGGAGAAGAAAGGCAAGGACCTGGAAACCACGCGCAAGACCTGCGCGAAATTCCGCGACAACCCGGTGGGCATTTTCAACTTCGTCGAGGGCACGCGCTTCACCGAGGGTAAGCATGCCCAGCAGCAGTCACCCTTCAAGTACCTGCTCAAGCCCAAGGCCGGAGGCATTGCCTTCGTGCTGGATGCGATGGGTGAGCAGCTGGAGTCGATCGTCAACGTGACCATCCACTACCCCGCCGGGCGCCCGGGTTTCTGGGACTTGCTGTGCGGGAATGTGGCGGACGTGGTGGTGCACTTTGAAGAGCTGAAAATTCCGCCACAATTCATTGGCAAGAACTATGACCAGGATGGTGAGTACCGCCTGCAATTTCAGGGCTGGATCAACCAGTTGTGGCAGAGCAAGAATGCGTTGCTGGAGCAGATGCATCGGGAGTATCCAAAGCACCACTGAACCCCTGTGGGAGCGAGCTTGCTCGCGATTGCGGGCTGATATTCAGCATTGATGTCGACTGACACACCGCWATCGCGAGCAAGCTCGCTCCCACAGGTTTAGTGTTTGCCTTGACTGAACACCAGACACAAAAAAACCCGCCGTTGATCACTCATTGGCGGGTTTTTCATTTGCGGCTAAGGCTTAGATCGCACCACGCTCACGCAGCAGACCCAGCACTTGCTTGACGCTTTCCTCCAGCGACACGGACTGGGTGTCGATCACCAGGTCGGCATCCAGCGGCACGTCGTACGGGAAGGACTCGCCCGGGATGTTATCCCCGGCCGCTGCGTACAAACCTTGCGGATCACGCTCGGCGCAGACTGTCGGCGAAGCCTGGACATAGACCGTCAGCAGACGCTCCTTGCCGATCAGTTCACGGGCCTGCTCACGACCTTCGGCACTCGGCGCAACGAACGCTGCCAGGGTCAGCAGACCGGCTTCGTTGAACTGACGCGCGACGTGCGCGGCACGACGCCAGTTCTCGGTACGCCCGGCGCGGTCCTGTGGCAGACCTTTGTTCAGGTCGTGACGCAGGTTCTGGCCATCGAGCACGAACACTGCACGGCCCAGGTCGAACAGCTTGCGTTCAACCGCGTAGGCCAGCGTGCTTTTGCCCGCACCGGACAAGCCGCTGAACAACACGGTGGCCGGTTGCTGGCCGAAGCGCTGGGCGCGTTCTTCGGTGGCGACGTGCGCGAGTTTGCCGTGATGCGTGCTACTGCCGTGCGCCACTGGTTGAGCGATGATCATGCCGGCGGCGACGGTGCCATTGGTCAAACGATCGATGACGATGAACGAACCGGTGGTGCGGTTGCTCGCGTAACCGTCCAGCGCGATGGCTGCATCGAGGCTGATCTTGACCCGACCGATCTCGTTCAGCTGCAAGGCACTGGCAGGGCCTTCTTCCAGGGTGTTCACGTCAACGCGGTTGACAATGCTGGTGATCGAACCCGGCACGTACGTCGTAGCGCGCTTGATGTCGTATTTCTTGCCCGGCAGCATCGGCTCTTCGGCCATCCACACCAGCATGGCATCGAAGCCGTCAGTCACTTGCGGCTGGTTGTCGGCATGCACCAGCAAGTCGCCGCGGGAGATATCGATCTCGTCTTCCATGGTCAGCGTCACCGCTTGACCCGGACCTGCATGCTCCAGCTCACCTTCGAAGGTGACGATGGATTTCACGCGACTGCTCTTGCCCGACGGCAGCACCACGACTTCGTCGCCCTTGTGCACGACGCCACTGGCCAGGGTGCCGGCGAAACCACGGAAGTTCAGGTTCGGACGGTTGACGTACTGCACCGGGAAACGCAGGTCGGTGTAGTTGCGGTCGCTGGCGATTTCGACGGTTTCGAGGATTTCCATCAGCGACTGGCCGGTGTACCACGGCGAGCGCTCGGACTTGTTCACTACGTTGTCGCCCTTGAGCGCCGACATCGGTACGAACGCCATGGTGGTCGGCTTGAACGCGATGCCTTCGGCGAACTTCAGGTAATCGGCCTTGATCGACTCGAACACGTTTTCGTCGAAGCCGTTGAGGTCCATCTTGTTGATGGCGACAACGATGTGCTTGATGCCCAGCAACGAGGCAATGAAGCTGTGGCGACGGGTCTGGGTTTGCACGCCGTAACGGGCGTCGACCAGGATGATCGCCAGGTCACAGGTGGATGCACCGGTGGCCATGTTGCGGGTGTACTGCTCATGGCCGGGAGTATCGGCGATGATGAATTTGCGTTTGGCGGTGGAGAAATAGCGGTAGGCGACATCAATGGTGATGCCTTGCTCACGCTCGGCCTGCAAGCCGTCGACCAGCAACGCCAGGTCGATATCTTCACCGGTGGTGCCGACTTTTTTCGAGTCGCGGGTGATGGCTTCCAGATGATCTTCGTAGATCATTTTGGAGTCGTRCAGCAGRCGSCCGATCAGGGTGCTCTTGCCGTCATCGACGTTGCCACAGGTAAGAAAGCGCAGCATTTCCTTGCGTTCGTGCTGGCCCAGATAGGCGAGGATGTCCTCGCTGATCAAATCAGATGCGTGCGACATGACAACCCCTTAGAAATAACCCTGACGTTTCTTTTCTTCCATCGAGCCTGCGCCATCGTGATCGATGACCCGGCCCTGGCGTTCGGAAGTTCGCGTCAGGAGCATTTCCTGAATGATGTCGGTCAGGCTGGTGGCCTCGGACTCGACCGCACCGGTCAACGGGTAGTCACCCAGTGTGCGGAAACGGACCTTCTTCTTGACGATGCGCGCCTTGTCTTCATCGCTCAGGTGATTGAGCAGGCGTTCGTCGTCGATCATGATCCAGGTGCCATTCATCTCGATGACGTCGCGCTCGGCGGCGAAATACAGCGGCACGATCGGGATGCCTTCGAGGTAGATGTACTGCCAGATGTCCAGTTCGGTCCAGTTCGACAACGGGAACACGCGGATCGATTCGCCCTTGTTGACCTTGCCGTTGTAGACGTTCCACAGCTCGGGACGCTGGTTTTTCGGGTCCCAGCGGTGCTTGGTATCGCGGAAGGAATACACGCGCTCTTTGGCACGGGACTTCTCTTCGTCACGACGGGCACCACCGAAAGCAGCATCGAAACCGTACTTGTCGAGGGCCTGCTTGAGGCCTTCGGTTTTCATGATATCGGTGTGCTTGGCACTGCCGTGGGTCAGCGGGTTGATGCCCTGCGCAACACCCTCGGGATTCACGTGCACCAGCAGGTCAAGGCCCAGTTCTTCGACCATGCGGTCGCGGAACGCGTACATTTCCTTGAACTTCCACTGGGTGTCGACGTGCATCACCGSGAACGGCAGTTTGCCCGGGAAGAATGCCTTGCGCGCAAGGTGCAGCATCACGGCGGAGTCTTTACCGACGGAGTACAGCATCACCGGGTTATCGAACTCGGCGGCGACCTCGCGGATGATGTGGATGCTTTCGGCCTCCAGCTGTTTCAGATGCGTCAGTTTGTCGACCATGGCTACTCACGAAAACGATCTTATGGACGGCCAGCGGGCCGTGTTCGAGCGGGGAATCCTAGCACAGCGACCTCTTCTAATCAGGACGCCAACTAGATCGAAAGAGCATATGAATATGCCTGCCTGTTTGGGCTTTGGAACTGCGAACTCTTCCTTGTAGGAGCTGCCGGAGGCTGCGATCTTTTGATTTTGATTTTTAAGATCAAAAGA